>JACRPH010000085.1 GCA_016214025.1 Candidatus Woesearchaeota archaeon | reverse complement strand
TCTAGAATTGTCAAAAGTGTATGAAGTTTGTTATAATAATAAAAGAAAACTGGGTCCAATTCCTGAAAGAGTAAACAGATTAACTGAAAATTTAGGGATAAATATTAAACATATTCCCTAAATTTTTGGGGAGTTAAGGTTAGTAGAAACTGCTGAAGGAAGATACAAGTTTGATTTTACGCATCCGGAGTTTTATTCTGCTTTTGAGAAAACGGCAGTGAAGATTATGACCATCCAGAAGAATGGAGATTTTGCTGGGGCGAAGAAATTAGTTGAGGAAGCTAAGCAGAGCTTGCCTTCTAAACTAAAAGAGCAGATGGTTCAATTGGCAGAGCAGCCTCGGGATTTTTATCCCTGGTATGAGTTTAAGTTTAGTGAGGGAGTGGGATTTTCCAGAGCAGAAAAATGAATTAGAAATTTAAGGTAATAAACAAATAAATGCAAAAGGTGAGAAAAATGACCGATGAAGATATAACAAAAGTTAAAAAAAAGTTTAGGCGAATCTACAAATATTCGGCGGCTGCAGGCACTGTTATTTTGGGTGGAGTTATATCCACCATTGCTACCTGCGAAAAAGCTCCGACAGTGGTCAGGGGAATTGTTCTAGAGGAGAAATACGTGCCTTCAAAAGAGAAAAGTGTTCCTCCTGGAGAAAAAGAGGCTCCTGCACCTCTAAAGTATATGCTTAACCTGAAAGTCTATGAGCCAACAAAGAATGGTGAAAAAGAAAGGCTGTGTACATTTTACATAAAAGAGGACCCTGAAATGCCCAGTGCTCCCGGGATGCCCATGACTCCCAGCATGCCTATTGCGGTATTGGATGAGGTTATTTCTGCCGGCTCTGAGGTGTATATCCATTATTTCGGTAAAGGACTGACTTTACACACAAAAGAGCCGCTTTACAAAATAGGCTGTTTTGGCGCAGCCCTCTCTTCGGAAATAAAAGTAGTTCATCCTTGGGAAAGCTCTGAGGTGGTGAAGAAGACATTAGAGGATAAATTGGAGAGTATACGTCAGAAAGAAGTGGAACGGATAATAGCAGAATCAAACGAGTATGAATTAGCGAAAAAGGTATTTTAAATGAGGGAGGTGAAACCAAAATGCAAACAAAAAATAATTTAGTTAGAAAGATAATGAGCGGTGTTTCTGGACTAGCGTTATTAGTTGGTTTGGAAGGATGCGGAACAACAATTTACTATCTTGACCAAAAAACAAATGAGTTGCATGATTGCAGAACAAACGAGGATTATCCTGTTGGACATCCGTGTAATGGGGTGGTTGCTGAGTATAATGCTACGCATAAAAGTTGGTGGAAGAGTATAAGCTCAACATCAAACTCTTCAGGTTATAGAGGTAGTAGAGATGGATATGAAGGGGGAGCAGCAGCGAAGCAGGAAAGAGACAGAATTTTTGGTAGAGGTAAATAAAATATATAATTTTTTACTTCCCTGTCGTCTTTTAGTTTTAAAATTCGGAACATTTAAAATATTGAATAATGGGAGTTGATCAAAATGCTTGAAAACAAAATAATCGAATTATCAAAAAAGATTGTTTTAGCAGCAGCAGGCATTGCTTTGAATTTAAGCTGCGCGCCAAGTTTAACTGTGCCGGTAGAAGCACTGAATCAATATGGGCAGCTTGTAAGCACAGGAATAGACTGTTGTAAGGAACATGATTGTAAAAGCAAAGGATATGATTATTGTAAACTTGAAGATAAAAAATATAACCCACAAACAGGCGGATATGAGAGGGATTGCTCGTGTTATGATCTCATTTCACGTGATCCTTTTGATTCTATGGATAAAAATAGAGGTCCTGGCGGTCCAAAAGCGAAAGAAGCAGGTCTTTAAATTGCAAACAAACCAAATTGAAACAAAAGTTATGAATTACATTTCAATAGCTGCTGCAAGTATTGTTGCAATTGCAGGACTAGAAGGATGTATGTCTGCTTATCAGCCTAAAGTAGTTAGTGCATTAACCATAGACTTGGATTATCCATCTAAAGAAAAACAGGAAACAGTTGAAGTTGATTTGAGAATAGAAGCAAAGAAAGAGTTAGGACGGATAGTTATAGCAGATTGTAAGCAAACGAGTTATGGATTTAATAATTGGATGTTAATAGCATCAAATGAATTGAAATGTGAGGATTATGTATATGTACATAGTGAAAATTGTGGGAGAGAAAGTGATGATTGTCGTAGAGAATATGATTGGGTAGAGAGATGGAAGTTAGATTTAAACGATATCCAATTTATGTCTGTACAATCTGGATATGGGACAGACATTGAAATTATCACGACAAAAGGAATTAAGAAGAATATTAAATTTAACGACTCTGAATTAGGCGAAAAAGCAGCAGACATTATTTATACTTTCTTCTGCAAAGGATGCAACAAGTAACTGAAAGGGAATAAACATGCACCCGAAAATCCATAACGCCATCTGCAATTTAGCAGCATTAGCCACAGTATTGGGCTTAACTGCCGGAGCCGGAGGCTTATTCTACCAAAGCTGCCTGAAAAAGACCACTTTAGAAGATGCTACGGTAACTTCAAAGACTACCACTTATGGAGTAGATGACTCTTATACCGTTTTGGAGTTTACAGATATTAAATTAGACAAGTATGCTCACTGCCTTAGTTTCAGCGATCCGGTGGAGATAGGAGATAGATTTAAATCCCTTACCTATCGCCATAATTTTCTTTTATGCGGAATAGTTGTAGACTATAAGAAAGCACGTGATTATAACACCGAAGTACGATTACCCTACGAGAACCATTTCAATTGGGATACACCCCCATGATGGTAAAGCATAGAAGAATACAGAAAAATTCATAAAGTAGCCGGTTCTGTTTTCAGTTCATGCCTATTCTATCTCCCAAAATCCCTGCACATCAAGAATTAATCAAACAAGTAGACTATTATTTAGAAAGCAAAGAAAGTTCTCCTCTTCCCCCTTTAGGCAGCGGCAGAATGGAATTCCAGCTTTACAAAGCGGCATTAGTCATGGATATGTTCTTATCACGATTAGAAGAAGTTATAGAAGATACCAAATCTAAAGCGGCAGAAAGAGGGATACCCGTTACTTGCAGCAAAGGCTGTGATGTCTGCTGCTCTCAACCGATTAGCGGCTCTTTTTTTGAAGGAGTGCTAATGGAATTATATTTAGAAGCAAATCCACCAATAAAAGAACAATTTTTAACGAAATATGATTCTTGGCGTTCCCGAATCGGCGACCCCCAAGAGTATGGCCAAACTTTACAATCAGCAATAAGAGCATTAGTTAATGGAAGCAAAGATGTTTCTGACTATGTCCGTAATGCAGTGGATAATTTCAACCAACGCGAGAAGATTAGCTGCCCTTTTTTAGAAGAGCGCAGCTGCTCAATTTACCCGGTTAGGCCAGTAGCCTGCCGACAACTTCTTTCTATTGATGATCCAATTAAATGCCAAACCGGAGAGCAAGCCCGGCTTTTAAGAGCGGGAGATATTGATGAATTAACTTATCGGAAATTGCCTCTTTTGTTAATCCATCTAGGGAGAAGTTTTGGCTTTCCGGGGATTGTAAATTCAGTGCTACCTATAACTACCTACGAGCTGATTAAGCATGGAGAGAAATATGTGGATATGGTTATTCGTGATTGTGACCGCATTTCTCGCAGATAGGTGTCTGTTATTCATTACAGAAATTACTGTAACCGATTACAGAAAGATTTATATATTCACTAGATTTTCGTTATCTTTATGACAACTATCGAAGAACACTTAGCCATAATTAAAGAGCTAGAAGAGGATATTAACGAGAAGATTAGAGCAAAAGAGTTGGGTGAAGAAATATGAATAAAAACGAACTTTTCTCTTTTCTCTACGATTTTATTCGTTTTTTAACCGCACAGCTTAAGAAAGAGCCGCCAGAGATTATCCTGTTTGGGTCAATAGCTAGAGGAGATTTCCATGAAGAGAGTGATATTGACCTATTTATTAATGTAAAGAATAAAAAAGAGCAGAGAGACATAGAACTTATTGTTAAAAAAGCCAAGATAGAGTTTGATAATGCTGCCGCAAATTCCTGGTCCCTAAAAGGGATTAATTTGCCAATAAAAGTAATTGTGGGGGATTTGGGTTCGCCAAGATGGTCCGCTTTAAAGAGGGAAATTATCTCTACCGGCAAGACAATTTACGGAAGATATCGGGAATTACCTGCAAAACTAAGCCATTATTACTTACTATCATTTGACCTGAAGAATCTCCAGCCTAAAAATAAAGTTAAGTTTATCCGACAGTTATATGGGTATGAATCAAGAAAAGAACAAAAAGTTTACCGCAGTGCGGGTATTTTGCAGGAGAAAGGAATTAGGATTAATCAAAATACCATCTTAATATCGACAGAACATCATAATTTGTTCTTAGGCCTGTTCAAACAATTTAAGATTAAATATCAAATTCGGGAGACCTGGATGTAATTAGTTACGGAATTTTCTGTAAGGTGTTACATCCGGGTTTAATTTTAAAAATCTTATTACTTCACTTTCCCATCCAACTGCTCTACAAACCCGCATTTGCCGCATTTCATCCGGAAAATATTATCTTCGTCACTATAATTACAGCTTATTTCAATTAATTCTGCTTTAGGGTGTCCGCAGCCTTTGCAGATATGATCATGCACGGCCAAGATATTTTTAGAATCAAGCACTTCAATGCGTTTTCCTCCGTCAACGTTCTTCAATACTATGGTTTCGGAAGAAGTTTGTGTTTCTGGTTGGAGATGGCCTTGAGGGCAGGTGAGCCATTTCCCGTAGGGATTGCTTTCGGGGAGCAATAGGCTTCCGCAGGTGTGGCAGAACAT
>JACRPH010000007.1 GCA_016214025.1 Candidatus Woesearchaeota archaeon | reverse complement strand
AGGGCCTAATGGCTTTTGTTTCTTGTCTTCTTTCTTTAGAAATACGTTAAACTACAAGAATTTTACGCCACCGGTCATAGACCGGAATGGAAATACGAAATTATATACTCCAGAAGTGAGAACTAATTACCGAATTATACACTACAACCACACTTTCATAAAGCTTATAAGCACCATTTTTGCCTAAAATATCTTGTGGAAAATCGTACCACCCCCTTACACTACTGCTATGCCATCTTCGACCTAGACGGCACTCTAGACAATCAGATGCCCAACTATACCCGGGCTTTTGTATCTGTCTGTAAGGAAAAGGGAATTCCTGAGAAAGGCCTTGCTGAAAGTTATGCTAACACTGCTGGCACACCCTTGCACCAGCAATTCCGAAACGTACTTGGCAATAATGGAACACAATCAACAGTAGAATCAGCGGTTACCCGTTTCTGGCAATTAGTGGATAAAAATGAAAATCCTAATCTCTTCCCCGGAGCAAGAGAATTGATCCGAAGCTTCTATACCCAGGGAAAACAGCTTTACATCATCACCGGAACCGAAACTTCGCAAGCCCAGCGCCGCCTGAGAAAAATGGATTTACAGCAGTATTTCACTTTAATATTAGGGCAAAGTGAAGGGCTCGAAAAAGGCCCTCAGCATCTCCACAGAATGCAGGAGCAGTCTCAAGATACGCTTTTCTTCTCTCGTGCTTTTTACATTGGCGATGGTCCGGCGGATATGCGCTATGCCAAAGAGCATGGAATTCTAGCTATCGGGATAACTAATACTCTTCCGGCAGAAAAGCTGAAAGAATCTGGAGCAGAGCATATTATTGAACGGCTGGAGCAGGTGCTTCCGCTGCTGGAGCGATTGGAATTATCAAACCATAAATAAACCATTAAAATGAGCTATACTCTTCAACCTCTTTCCGGACAGAATGTTCTCATTACTGGAGGATTGGGTTTTATTGGCAGTAATTTGGCCATAAAATGCTTAGAACTGGGGGCAAAAGTAGCTTTATTTACCCGCACCCACAAGAATTTTAAAAATATCCAAGAAGCTCCAAAGTCGGTAACTCTCGTTGTGGGAGATATTACTAATTATGCTGACGTAGAAAAATCTGCCAGAGAACCGCAAATAATCTTTCATCTTGCCGGACAGACCAGCAATGTTACTTCCATGGAAAACCCGCTTCTGGATATCAACACCAACTTAATAGGCACTCTCAACGTCTTAGAAGCCTGCCGCAAAACCAACCCTAATGCTAAAATCATATTTGCCGGAACGGTAACCGAACATGGAAAAGCAGAAACTCTTCCCATTAAAGAAGCTCTCAAAGACAATCCTCTGAGTATCTATGAGACGAATAAGTTAATCGCAGAAAAATATCTGCAGATTTATCATAAAGCTTACGGCTTGCACACCTGCTGCCTGCGCCTCCCCACTTTATTTGGAGAAAGGCAGCAGCTCAACAGCCCCCGTTTTGGCATCACCAATTTCTTTCTGGGAAGAATCTGGAAAGGAGAAGAGATCAAAGTGTTTGGCGAAGGAAAGTTCATTCGGGATTACAATTACATTGGCAATGTGGTAGATGCTTTTCTCTTAGCTGCCCAGAATAAAAGCTCTGATGGAGAAGTATTCTGTTTAGGAACAAACCGCCAGATTCTCTTTGTGGAAATGGTGCAAGAAGTTATCAAAGCCATGGAAGAGCTTACTGGTAAGAAAGGGAGTTACCATCATGTAGAATTTCCTGCTGGACAATCAAAAATAGATGTGGGAGACACCCGGGTAGATTATTCCAAGCTCAAAGAAAAGCTGGGCTGGGAGCCGCAAATTAGTTTTGAAGAAGGAATTAGAAGAACTATTCGCTTTTACTTGGAAAATAACCGTTTTGAAGAATACTTAACCTCTTAGGTGAAATTTATGGTTTATACTTTACAAAGAATGGACGGACAGGAAGTGCTGATTATCGGAGGAGCGGGAGCTATCGGCAGCTGCCTTGCCCACAGATGCGTAGAATTAGGGGCAAGAGTTACCATCTTGGACAATCTCACCCCCGACACCGGCGCAAATTTAGCTAATCTAAGAGAAATTCGAGGGCAAGTGGAGTTTATTCAGGGAGACTTGCGAGATGAAAAGCTAAAAGAGCTCGTCAAAGAAAAAAATATCATCTTCAATTGTGCCGCCCAGGTTAGCCATACTCTCTCCATGAAAGATCCTTATCTGGATTTAGACATCAACATCAAAGGCACATTAAGCCTGTTGGAAGCCTGCCGCCATTTTAATCCTACGGTAAAAATTATCCACACCGGCTCCCGCAGCGAATTCGGAGCGGCGGAAAAGCTGGCCATTGGCGAATCCTGCCCGGATAATCCCGCTGATATTTTCAGCGCCAATAAATTAGGGGCAGAATTGTATTATAAAATCTATTATCATGCTTATGGCTTGTTTACCGTAACTCTGCGCCTCACTAATGTCTATGGGCCAAGAGCACAGCTTAACAATCCAGGATACAATTTCATCAATTTTTTTGTGGGAAAAGTATTGCAAAACCAGGAGATAACCGTTTATGAGCCAGGAACCCAGCTGCGTGATATTTGTTATGTGGACGATGCTATAGAAGCAATGATTCTGGCAGCACAAAATAACGCCGCAGGAAAAGTTTACATTGTTGGAACCGGAAAAGGAACTTGTCCAAAAGAGTTAGCGCAATTGATGGTAAGCACCGCAAAAAGCGGCAGTTTCCGCCTGATTCCCTGGCCCCCAGAGAGAAAAGTGCTTGAGCCGGGAGACATAGTTCTAGATTATTCTCTGATTAAGAAAGAATTGGGCTGGGAGCCGCATACTCCCATAGAAGAAGGAATTAAAAAGACCATAGATTTTTATAGAGAAAGGCTTGGAGATTATCTCATCCCAGCTCCAACACAAATTTCAACACCAGCTTCAACACAAATCATAGGAGGAAAAAACATGCTTAAAATAAAAATCTTAGTAACCGGTGCCTTAGGACACATTGGCTCAAAACTTATCCGTGATTATGCGGCAAGAGAAGACGTGGAAGAGATTAGAGTTTTGGATAATCTCTCCACCCAACGCTATTGTTCTTTGTTCAACCTGCCGGAGAATGTTAAGTACACTTTTATCGAAGGAGATATCCTGAAAGAAGATGACTTAGCTAAAGCCATGAGCGGAATAGACGTAGTGATTCATCTTGCCGCTATTACCGATGCTCCCAGCACCATCAACAATCGGGAGGCTACTTTCCAGGTTAATCTGGAAGGCACGGAAAAAGTATTAAAAGCGGCGGCCCGGGCCGGAGTAAAAAAGTTTCTTTTCCCTTCTACCACCAGTGTGTATGGAGAAGCTGAGGGCTTAGTAGATGAGAATTATGATAATTATAAGCCTTCCAGCCCTTATGCCGAAGCAAAATTTGCGGCAGAAAAAATAGTGCAGGACTTCTGCAAAGCGCATGGGCTGAATACTAATGTACTGCGCTTAGGAACCATTTTCAGAACAAGTATTGGAATGCGCTTTCATACTGCTGTAAACAAATTTTGTTATTTAGCTGCTTTGAACAAGCCTTTGACGGTATGGGAGAATGCTTTAGACCAAAAACGGCCTTATCTGGGATTAAATGATGCTATTCGGGCGTTTCAGTTTGCTGAGAAGAACGGCCAGCCGGGAGAATTGTACAATGTGCTTACTGATAATTATACAGTTCGGGATATGGTAGAAGCGATTAGCTCATTCATTCCTGACGTGAAAATCCAACTAACCAAATCCCCTATCTTAAACCAGAAATCTTATTTTGTTTCTGACCAGAAATTCCGAAAGCTGGGGTTTGTGCCTCAGGATAAGGTTAAAGAATGTATTTGGGAGACGTTAAAACTGTTTAAAGCGATAAAGAATGAGTAGCAATAAAGTGAAAGATTTTGAAGAAAAATAAGTGAAATAAAAACTAAAAATAACTGTCAAAATGCAGCATAAAAGCTGAGCATTTTGACTTAAGAGTGCACCACCAGCCATAGACCGGTGGAAACGACTTTATTCTAATCCCTACGCTCCCGTGCGCAGTGAATCAAAAACATTATAAGCCGGCTTAACCCATTCTGGATTAGGTGTAATTACTTTCCTCACATCTTCAGTGATTCCTGGCAAAGCTAGTATTTGATCACCATATTTATTGGAAAGCTGCTCCAATTGCTGCAAACACGGCTTAGACCAGTCCACATACTCCACCATCGCCTGAAGAAATCCATTCTCCCAAGCATGACGGGTTTTCTCCGGAAGTTGTCTAAACATTCCATCGAGCTTTTCTGCAGTTTCTCTTCCCAATGCCGTTGGCTCAATATTCTGGGATAGATAAGACTTCCATGCTCCTAAAATAGCTTCCTCTTCTCCGGAAGTCAGGCAAGCACCGCATTTAGCAGAAGTATCCACCGCATTAACAATTTCCAGCAGCATTCCTTTGTAAGCATCTCTTATTTCCACCATCGCCCCGAAATCATGCTTGCCGTAAGGGGAATTGTTGGTCTGGCTGTCTCCAAACATCTTCATATGCTCCAACATGGTTTGATCCGGAACCGGGTTCATGGCTCTTCTCTCCGCTTCCGGTAAAAGCCTTGGCTCAAGATGCGGAGCTAAATTAACTTCAAAATGTCTCTCGCCATCAAAATCTTTATGCTCTTCTCCTAAAGTAAGATAATGGCGGGCAGGAAAACAAGGGCCATTGCAATCAAGCCTATCCACCCAGCGTGCCAGCCAGATTCCTAAAAGCGGTTTTCCCTCTGCATCTACATCTGTATATGGCTCGATTTTGCGCACTTCGCCATCTGCACACTTTACTTCCGATGCCCGAGTATAATGGGTGTGGGCAGCTACGGCGTAACTCATTAAGATTCTTTTGGCATCGTTTAATCCCACATCTAAAAGAGGATTAATTTTTTTATAATTAAAAGCCTCTCCTAGCAGCAACGCTCCCGCTTCGGCATGGCGCACAACCCTACCGGATTCAGCAAACCTTTCCACCAAAGCATTACCCACATCATGTAGCACTCCTGCCACCCCCCCAATAAACAGGTGTTTTGGGTCGGCATCTAAGTTTTCCACTAAAGTTAAAGCATGGGCATAATCCCGGGAAAGATGGCCTAAACTATGTCCGGGATTAATTTGTGAGAAAGCAACTCCTTGTTTAGAGCAATTGTTTAGGAATCGGCGGACGGTATATACCACCCTATCTAACGCTCCTTCCCGACTGCTAACTTCTACTTTTTCAAACAATTCTGGAGAAAAAGCTTGGCGCAATTCCTGCACTTCTTTCCAGAGCTTACCATCGGTATGGGGCATTTGTTTTAAATCTTCAATAATCGCCATATTAACAACCTTTTATTTTTTAACATTTAAGCTTTTGAACATAAACGCCATCAAAACCCCTTAAAACATAGTTATCTCCCGATTGTTTGGGCTTAATAAGCTTTGTGAAAAAGAGGCACTATCCGCAAAAATCCTAAAGCTACCTGCAAATAACATCATACTCCACAGTTCAATAAAACTTATATACTCCCCCCACAAAAAAAATAGCCATGGGCAATATCTACACCTCCAAAGTCTTCATCAATGAAGAAATGCACCGAGCCGTTAAAGAAGTGCTGGACTCCGGCATATTCATCTTCGGGAAGAAAACTAAAGAATTCGAGCAGCGGTTTGCAGAATTAGTCGGCACCAAATACGCCATCGCTATCAGTAATGGCACTACCGCTATTGAAGTGGTCCTTCTCTCCCTTGGCATCGGTAAAAGCGATGAAGTTATTGTTCCTTCACATACAGCTTTTCCCACTATTGAACCAATCCTAAGAGTTGGAGCTAAACCCGTCTTCGTCGATATTGACGAGAGATATTACACCCTTGATCCAAAATTAGCCGAAGCTGCCATTACTCCTAAAACCAAAGCTATTATTCCGGTGCATCTTTACGGCCAGGCTACTGATATTGCTCCGCTGAAAGCTCTCTGCCAAAAACATCACCTCTTCCTGATTGAGGATTGCTGTCAAGCCCATCATGCTCTTTACCATGGACAGCCCGTAGGCTCTTTTGGGGTTGCCGGCTGCTTTAGCTTCTACCCTTCTAAGAATATTACCGTCTGCGGTGAGGGAGGCATGATCGTAACCAATGATCCGAAAGTAGAAAGAACCTGCCACATCCTCTTACATCACGGTCAAGATGGTACTTACAATCACGTCTTGCTTGGCAATAATTACCGCCTGAGCGAGCTTCATTGTGCTTTGGGATTAGAACAACTAAAACAAGTAGAATACTTTACCCGCAGAAGAAGGGAAATTGCCGCTTTATACACACAAGCTCTTCAAGATGTCTCTGGGATCATCTCCTTTCCTGAAGAAGCTTCTTATGCCCGACACGTTTACCATCTTTATGTTATCCGTGTGCCTGCCGCTCAGCGCAGCAGAATTATGGAAGAGCTGAAAACAGAGGGCATCTTCTGCGGCATACATTATCCGATTGCCTGCCACCAGCAGAAAGCTTTGCTAACTCTCTTTCCGGAACAGCCCACTCTGCCCATTACGGAAAAAATCATCCATGAAATCCTTACTTTGCCGATTTACCCTTTACTCAAAGATGAGGAAGTGTTAATGATTTGTGAGAAACTGAAGAGAATCATGAATAACAGCTAACTGCTAGGATTATTTCACTTTCACAAATATTTTAAACTTGTAAAACAAATACAAAAAAACGTTAAATGGTGAATCTCATGCCCACTTGTAAAATCTGCCACAGTGCTTTGATAAAAATTCTCTCTCTCGGCTTGCAGCCTATTGCTAATGCTTTCCTAAAGAAAGAAGAGCTGAGTAATCCCGAATATTTTTTCCCATTGGAAACCGGCTTCTGCGAGTCCTGCAAGATGGTCCAGCTTATCCACACTGTCCCGCCAGAACAAATGTTCCATGCTAATTATGCCTATTTTTCTTCCGTTTCCAGGACTATGGAAGAGCATTTTCTGGAGTACAGCCAAGAATTAATCCGGCGCTTTCTGCAAAATAACCCACAAAGCGCCCTGCAGAACCACAGAGAGCTGGTATTGGAGATCGGCTGCAATGATGGGATCCTCCTCAAGAATTTTGACCGCACGAAATTTAAAGTATTGGGAGTAGAGCCTTCCGGAAACGTGGCTGAAGCAGCCCAGAAAAGGGGGCTGGAAGTGCTTAATGAATTCTTCAATGCCGCATTAGCAGAGAGAATCAAGATGGAAAAAGGCCCAGCAAAGGTAATCTGCGCTGCTAATGTCATCTGCCATATTGAGCCCATTCATGAAGTAGCCAAAGGCGTTTCCCTGCTTCTGGACGATAAAGGGGTGTTCGTATTTGAAGAGCCTTACGTGATTGATATCTTAGAGCAAAATGCTTATGACCAGATTTATGATGAGCATGTATGGTTTTTTTGCGTCAGCTCATTAAAGAACCTTTTTGCTCGTTATGGATTGGAAATCTTCGATGTGCACCGCCAATCTACGCATGGCGGTTCTATGCGTTATTATGTCTGCCACCGGGGAGCTTATCCTATTAACGAGAAAGTTACGGCAGCATTAGCAGAAGAAAAATCAAAAGGCCTCTTAGAATTGCGCACCTACGAGCAATTTGCCCGTAATGTAGAAAAATCAAAAGAATTGCTGGTAAAAATGCTAAGAGAGCTGAAAAGCCAGGGGAAAAGAATTTCCGGCTACGCCGCTTCTTCTAAAGGCACGGTAGTACTAAACTATTGCGGCATTGGAAAAGAAACTCTAGATTATATCTCTGACAATACTCCCACCAAGCAGGGTTTATTCAGTCCAGGAAAACATATTCCCATCGTTTCTCCGGAGCATTTCCATCAGGACAAGCCGGATTATGCCGTATTACTGGCTTGGAATTATGCCCGTGAGATAAGCGAGAAAGAGAAAAACTCCGGAACACAATTTATTGTGCATATCCCTTATGCAAAGATATTGGGAGAAAGTTCCAAGTCTAGTTCCATGTCTTCAGCCAACGGGTTAGAAACTAATAGATTGGAGAATGTTAAATTAAAAAAACTGACCATTCATCAAGATGAGCGTGGCTACTTGTTTGAAGGGCTGCGCGCAGATGATGCATTTTATGGGGGAGAGTTTGGCTACTCTCTCATTTCCGTAGTAAGCCCGGGAGTGATCAAAGGCTTGCATAAACACCAAAAGCAAACTGATTACACGCTTTGTGCAAAAGGAAAAGCTCTTTATGTTTTCGGGGATGGCAAAGAATTCCGGCAGGTAATTCTAGACGGAAAAGATCCGGTTTTGGTAGCTGTTCCTCCGGGCTTATGGCATGGTTACAAAGCGCTGGATGATGAAGCGGTATTAGTACATATTATTGACCGAGTTTATGACCCGAACGATTGTGAAGCAGTAGATCCTTATACTTTTGGAGATTATTGGTCAGTAAGTGGTTGATGAGATGAAACATTTACGGCCACTTTCTGCAGTATTGAAAGAGTTCCCCGCTTTTCTTCAGAAAATTGAATGGAAAAAATCTGGCGATGACGAATTCTGTAGCAATCCCCGCTTTGGGAAAGTATTGCATGGGGTTATCTGTGAAGACGGCGGTCAGCCTCTCTACGACCAGCCGGTTATCGATTTTAAAGAATGTGCCATGGTCATCCCATATGTCAAGAACGAAAATGGAAAGCTCATCAAAGTATTCATGATCAAAAGTGAAAGACCTGCCAGTGGAGCATTTTTTTGGGAATTTCCTGGGGGATTTTTTGAGCAGGGAGAAACCCCAGAAAAAGGGGCATTGAGAGAATTGCAGGAGGAAACCGGACTAATTGGCGAGGAAGCCATCTTCCTGGGAAAACTAAATCCAGAACGGGTGCTGTTCAACAAAGCGGAAGTGCACGTTTTTGCAGCAGAATTGAAAGAATCAGAAGAGCTAAAAGATGAACTAGAAGAAGAGCACAGCCAAAACGAAAGCAAGATTCTAGAGAGGAAATTTTTCTCCATCTCAGAAATTAAAAGCCTCTTGTTGGATAAAGGCGAATATTGTGGAGTAACTTTAGCTGCTTGGGCATTGTTTCAGGCGCATTTTGAAAAAGAGTTCTTAATTTCATAACCTTTTTTTCATAATTTTTTGGGGCTATTTCACTTCAGCCATCCCAACTTCGACTTCCAGAAATATTTCTCATCAGCGATAGCAAATATCTCTTTATCACTCTTGACCCGCTCTTTCTGCGTTTCTGTTCTTTTTTTTAGTATTAATAAAATATTGGGTATTACCCATAAGTATGCTTTAAGGCGGACTACAAATAATCCTGGTTGAAATGTAATGATATCTTTAACTAAAGCAATTATTCTCATCGTAAAGACGTATGGGGCATATAATATCAGGGTCTTAAGCGAGCAAATCTTGAAGAAAGTGAGCAGATAATTCCGTTCCATGTAATAGACCAACCCTTTTTTCTTTAAGTATGGGGTGGTTGTTTCAGATAGCGGACGACAGTACATTATGGCTTTGGGGCAGTTATACAATTTAAATCCTTGCAATCTTATCCTTAAACATAAATCGAAATCTTCCGAATACAGAAAATAATCATTATCAAAAATATATCTTAGTTTCTTGGCAGTATCTCGACGCATAAAAACAAGACCATTCATAAAAACTTCATTCAAGTTTGAGTCCAAATCTTTTGGTCTGATAAAAACCGTGTAGAAGCTGCGCGAGAGTATGGAATAGGAAGGGGCTAGTTGGTTAGGGCGATTATATTCATATAGTCTTGGGGTTAAAATGATATCTTTCCCCATAGAATTGGCTGTATTATAAAATTGTTCCAAACAACCTTTCTCGAATGTTAAATCTATATCACTAAAAAAAAGATACTCTCCTTGTGCAATAACCAATGCATCATTATGCGCTCCGGAACCTATGTTACTTGTTCGAGCAATAACTTTTACGGCAGGATATTTGCTTTTGAGCATTTCTATGCTGCCATCACTGGAAGCATTATCTACAATAATGATTTCTACCTCTTGTTTATCAAAAGAAGAATCATAAATTGATTCAATGAATAATGGAAGTAAATCTTTTCTATTATAAGATAATCCAATTACCGATATTTTTAGAGTTGGCATTTACTCCTAATATTTTAAGTGCATTTCCGCCAAAATCTTATCGAATTCTTTTTCTATCTCTGAACCTTGCCTAAAAGTTAAACTTTCTAAATACTGGCATTCGGATAACTGTTTAGATGCTTGGTCGGTTAGGTCAAGATCAATAAGAGCTTTAATCCATCTCTCATTAATATTGTATTTAACAAACATAGTAGCCATTTTAGTAAGGTTCGTTATTCTCTTGGTTGTAAGCGGGTCAAATTTTATCGAGCCTATCCCCGTATGTGATTCTAGCTCACACTTATCATTTAATGGAATGTTACTTTGAATGCACCATCTCGTCAACTCTGTTCCAGGATATAACATTAGTGGAAAAGCAGCGATAAATGTTCCAGCACCAACTCTCTGAGCCATTTTTATTGATTCAATAGCATCCATCACCGGGTCATCAACGGGCAAACCCATGATAAATTCCATTTTTACTCTGATTCCAACAGAAGTCAATCTATTGTATGCTTCTTTAACAATGGCTTCATGCTGAGCAGTACGATTAAACAGTTTTAGCGATTCTGGTCGTGCCACTTGTACTCCCATCTGCACAGAAGTGACTAATCCTGCCAAAATTTTAAGAGTCTTTTCAGAAACTTGTGTTACTGTACTGGGGGTGACGTTTGCATAAGTCGGAAGATTAATTTCTTTTTTCCATGTGGATGAAAATTCTTCCAACCATTCTTCAACATTTAACCCGGACAGAATGTCATCATCCTCTAAAGATACCTCTTTAGTTGGATATTCCAAAAATATCTTTGCCTCTTTGATTAATTCTGAAATCGGTCTTCTGCTTAAGCAGAAATTTAAATAAACGTCTTTTCCGTAGAAATTTCGTATGTTTGAAGTAGAACAATAAGAGCAATTAAACCTACATCCAAAATGGGACATAATATATTTACGATGCCGGTTTGCCATTCGAGGAATGTCCTTATAATACTCTTCTCGCGCAGGAATCATTTTATCAACAGGCACTATGGACCCTTGAAAAACTTCTTTCCCGGTGCTACTTATTATTTTATCAATGGTTCCGTACACCGGACCCCTCACAATTATGTCTACGCCGTCTAAGTTAATAGATTCGGGGACTGCCAGAACATGATAACTCCCAAATACCGAACGGACCAATGGTAGTTTTTGCTTAATGTTGACACTCAATTGAACAGCTTGTTTAAAAAAAGTAGTCAAAGGGGAAAAACAGATGAAATCTGGCCCCCATTCACAAATTTCCTGAAGGACTTCTTCTGCATCACCGTCAAACCATTTTATTTCGTGACCCAATCTTTTCAGCTCCCCTGCGACAAAAACCAGCCCATAGCATTCATCATTACCTATATGCACTAATCCAAATTTTTTAGTAACCATCATAATTTGCCTTTTTATTTTTATCTCCGATTTTTAAATATATCCCTTTTTTGATAACCTTATTTAAACTTTATTAAACTTTATTCAATAGATAGGTCTTAACTCCAGGCTTTATGTTTAAGAAATCTGGAATAACTTTACTAATGTAAGATAATGTTAATACTATCAACAATTTTAAATTATGATACTTCACAACTGTTGTATTGTTCTCCTTTTGATTAGTCCCATCATTTTTATTGTGCTTCTTATAATTCTCTCTAATTTTTCCATCGACTGGATTTCCTCGCAACATGAAACTCAAGCTATTCAGCCATCCCGCTACTTCATGCGAAGAAAATGGCAAAGAATATTCTTCAATTACTTTAAAGCCGTGCTTTTCAGCCAGCTCATGAATAGTTTCCGAAGAAAAATGGAAAATATGCCTGGGAACATCCCAATGCACCCAATTCCCTCCAAAAATCTTCCTTTGCAAACTATTTACATTCGGCACTTCTATTACCAGTAATCCACCGACCTTTAGCCAGCGGTAATTATTAGCCATTACCTCATTCAAATTGGTCATGTGCTCTAAGACATTAAACATGGTAATGACATCAAAAGTTCCGTCGGGAAATGCTGCTTCTGTTACGGATTTTGTTAAAACATTGAGCCCTTGCTTTCGAGCAATCTCAGCCGCATAATTTGACATCTCTACACCTTGCACTTCCCAGCCCCGAAATTGGGCAAACTTCAGGAAGTAACCGCTGCCGCAGCCTAAATCTAACAATTTCCATTTTGTGGATTTATCTTCTACTGATTTCCATTTTGCCAATTTTTCCTTTGCCATCCATTTTCCAATTTTCTTCAGATGCTTCTGGTGCATAGCTTGGTTAAGATTACTCTCCATAAAATGCACCACGCCTCTTTCTTTTATCTTGTAACCTTAACTCCGCAATTTTTTAGGGTATAATTCCATTATTCTTGTAGTTTATCGAGTATAAAAGTCAAAACGTTGCGAGCGCCCTACCGCCGGTCACAGACCGGACGGCATGACGGGCGCTCGCCGGATTAATAAGCAAAACTGCCCAATGTTTTCTGCCCCAACTTCTTTATTCCTAATGCCCCATATTTCTGATTTTTT
>JACRPH010000006.1 GCA_016214025.1 Candidatus Woesearchaeota archaeon | reverse complement strand
TTTTAGAGAGGATGCTGAGGCAGCCGTTTCCTTCTTAGAAAATGGTGGAAAAATCGTTTTTACTCCAATTAGTGAGAAATTAATAAAAAGTCAGTTAGATCAGCATAACCCTTTAATTGCGGGAGTTTGTTATACTTTACTAGTTAATGCTCCGAGAGAACGTTATTTTCTGGAAGAAAAATGCTGGAAGCCAGATGATATCAAAGGGCAACCTTATGGGCATGTAGTAGTCATTTGTGGGTATAAAGATGATTTATTCCAAATTGTTGACCCTTGGCCACACGCTGAGGATAAATATTATGTAATCGGAGCAGTTCTTTTAGATGCTATTCTTAGGAATGATTCCAATCTAATTTCGTTTAGTAAAGTCTAAATTTTCCGATTACCACCCCATATAAAGGCAGCTCTTCTTCTGTCAAATCGAGTATATCGGAAGTATGTTGTGTATCAAAACCACCAATGGCACAACATCGCAACCCTAGATTTTCAGAGACAAGATATATATTTTGGGCAATATGTCCGCATTCTATCAAAGACAAAGGATAAGCTGATGAACCATACTTAATTTGTGTTCGAGAGATAACTGTCGTAAAAATAACCAGGGCGGATAATTTCTTGAACATATCTTCATGTTGAGTTTTAAGAATAGTATTGATATTTTCATCAACCGCTCCCGAAATAAGTAATTCTAAAGTATTCTGTTTAACATTGTAATGATAAGCTCCATTGTCCAGTCCATCTATCTCTGCTGAGAAAATATATAATTCTATAGGATAGCGGGCTCCTGCGGAAGGATAAGTTCTTCTTGGTTGTTCTTTACTTCCTTTTCCATTTAATCCTGCAGAAAAATTTAATAAAGCAGATAATTCCAAAAAATTTATTGGTGTATTATAATCTCTTGATGATTCTCTCCCAAGAAGAACTGATTGTAACTTTTTTTGTAGGTTTAGTTCTGTGTTTATTAGAGGTACTTGAGGAAGTCGGGGGTAAGTCTTCCAGAAAACTTTAATCCATTCTTCTGGCCATGTATCGGGAGAGAGAGGTAACTGATTGGATGAGGAAGTTACTTCTTCGTAAAACTTTTTGATTTTGTCGTTCATGTGAAAGGGTGGGGAATTGAGTTTAAATTTGATATGCCTCTTTCGTAAAGTCTTTTACTTGTGTAAATATCTGGAGATTCAACCAATCGGAGTGGTTGCAGTTCAGGAATCAGCACTTTAGCAACAGTGCCTATTGGAATTTCTGGGCTAATGTCTACACCAAAGACATGATACTCTTTGTCTTTTAATAATTGAAGAAGAAAATTAAAACTAACTTTTGATGATTCACCGCTTATCTCTTTGATTTCTGAGTTTTCTAATAGAAAATCGAGATGCTTTATCATACTCAAGTCATACCAATAGAAACCGCGTGTCTTTAAATCTATAATTTGAGACGGATTGTGGATTTGTGGCTTTCCTTGGGCATGATAGGAAAATCTAATCCAGGACCTTACATGTTGAGCCTCCAGCATTGCTCCAAGCGCGGCATTAAGTGGATTTTCATCAACTTTTAACCCTGCTGAAACTGCTGGACCTATCCCTGTTTTATCTATAACTATTCCTAACATTACAGGTATATCTAAATCATTAGTAAGATCAAAAATATTCAGTTCCAATTGATATCTTGCAAAATAAGAGGAAAGTTCTTCTATTACTGGATGCGTAACTCGAGGAACTTTATCTTTCTTAAAATATCTAATCATAAAGGCATCGCGCTCAACACATTCCAGTATCCCTCTTTTCACTGCATCTTCCCAAGAGGTACCAAAAGCTGCTCCCGTACTTACAGGATCACAAAGCATTAATTCTTCTTTCCTAAAAGTGTAGGGTACATATACTAATTGCGTCGGAACTAAAACCTCTTGGTTTGTAAGAAGGTTTTTGGCTTTTGTCCAATGAGTTGGCAAATGGGGTGTATTTTGTATAGTTGATAAATCGTTAACTTGTGAATAATTATGCCATAAGAACGGATTTACTGCAGAACAACCTAACCGGAGATATGTGGTGTAAGGGAGTTCTAAAGGAACTTCTCCTAAAGCAGATCTCTCCACGGTTTCTGCTAAAGCTTTTAACTTTGCTATCTCATCATTAAAAAATATCCCGCTACCTGTATCTTCTTCTGATCTTCCTTCATTCAAGCAGAAATACTGAATAAATTTAGGCTCATCATTAAATGGACGAGTTTTCTGTAATTTACCTGTTATCGGTAAGACCAGTAATTGTTCAACTAATGATGTAAGATCACTTTTTTGTTGAGTAAGGAGGTGTTCGTTCAGTTTTCTCATCCAAGTTAGTGCGCTCATTCATCTTCTCCCTATCACCCTGTTGTTGCCTATCTAAGGAAGGTTGTCTGTTCGGAAGGTTATATTCTATTTCTGAGACGGTTGTTGCTTTACACCCGTTATAACATTTTCCACCACAACTTACACAAGCACCAAAAGAACCTTCGTACGGAATGTTATCATTACTAACATACAATAATGGTGCAGCATCTATTTGATCCAATAAATCCCCCAATTCGGAAGGACTTTTCCTGTCCATTTTAACACCCCCTATCTTTGATTTCAGTTTATTATGCTCACTAATTTATTAAACTTTGGCATATGTGATATATAGTTCGTAGAACATAGTTTAAATCTTTCATAAAGTTTATTAAAACAGGTTAAATTAAGAGTATATGTTTCAATATTTTAGTGGAAAAATGATGGCAGCGAAGTATGAAGGAGATAGAATTTATTCTAAAGAAGTTGAGAGATTTTACCGAGAGGCAAGGCATAAAGAGGTAGAAGATATCAAAACTCTTGTTAGATGTTATGATAATAATCGTTGGTTTTCAAAGTTTTGTCAAAAAATAGGAATTTCAAAAGAACTAGCAAGAGTGGTAGGTTACAGAATAAGGTTAGAAGAAATTTTAAGTAACAATTAATGATTATCTTACCCCACCATCTCAATTTCTATGTTAAGCCCTTCAGGTATCGGCACCCTCATCACCAGCCTAAGCGTTCTCTCATCAGCACTCAAATCAATCAATCGTTTATGAATCCGCATCTCATAGCGCTCCCAGGTGGCTTTTCCATTCCCGCAGGGAGATTTTCGGGTGGTAACTTTAAGTTTCTTGGTAGGCAATGGAATCGGGCCTTTCAATTCTACTCCAGTCTTCTCAGCAATATCCTTAATGTCGCCGCAGATTTGATTAATCTTATCAATATCCGTACTCGCCAGCTTGATTCTTGCCCGTTGTGCCATTGTAGTTATTGTATTTGTTTACCACACGATAAAAATCTGTTTTAACGTGCCTTTTTCATTCACCCTGATGATAAAAATTATAATAAAATCAAAATTAAATCTTTACTGCATGGGTTTCTTGACCATATCTATGCACATGCCTGCAGCCACAGTTAGTCCGGAATCCCTGATGGCAAATCTGCTCATCTGCGGGATGTCAGTGTTCTTCTCAATCACTACCGGCTGTACCGGCCTTAGCTTAACCACGGCCGCATCTCCGTTTCTAAGGATGTCTTTATCTTCCTTGATTTCTTCACCACTAGTAGGATTAATCTTCTTAATAATCTCTACAAACTGGCACGCTACCTGTGAACTGTGGATGTGAAATACAGGAGTATACCCCACCGTAACTACCGTAGGATGATTTAAGATAACCACCTGAGCCGTAAACTCAGTAGCTACACTAGGGGGGTTAGTTTCATGCCCTACCACATCTCCTCGGGCTACATCTTTCTTGGCAATGCCCCTCACGTTGAACCCTACATTGTCCCCCGGCTCAGCCAATGGAATAGCCTCATGGTGCATTTCAATAGACTTAACCTCTCCGTGAACGCCTTTGCCTTCTCTTCCCGGAACAAAGATGATTTTATCGCCTACTTTCATAATACCGGTTTCAACTCTGCCCACCGGAACTACACCAATGCCGGTAATATTATACACATCCTGCAACGGCATTCTCAACGGCAGATTAACTGGCTTCTGAGGAACCTCAAACTTATTAATCGCTTCCAATAAGCAATCGCCAGTCCACCACGGCATCTTAGTGGTTTTCTTAGTAATATTCTCGCCGACCTGCGCCGCCATAGGCAAGAATTTTACTTTGTCTATATTCCAGCCCGCCTGCTTAGCATGTACTTTGGCTTCCGCTATAACTTCATTGTACCTCTTCTCAGAGAAGTCTACCATATCCATCTTATTAACTGCAATTATCAATTGGCCTACGCCAAATATTTTAGATAGCTTTAAATGCTCAATAGTCTGTGCTTGCACCCCATCACCGGTATTGCCGGAAATTACCAGCACGGCGCAGTCAGCTTGGGATGCTCCGGTTATCATGTTCTTGATGAAATCCCTATGCCCCGGCGCATCAATTATAGTAAAGTAATATTTGTCCGTGTCAAATCTCTTATGAGACAAATCAATGGTAACTCCTCTCTCCTGCTCTTCTTTAAGGGTATCCATAACGAAAGCAAACTCAAACCCTTTCTTGCCTAGCTGCTCGGCTTTCTCTTTCAGCTTTCTCATCGCCTGCTCATCAATATTTCCGGAGTCATACAGCAACCTGCCTACCGTAGTAGACTTTCCATGGTCAACATGGCCGATAAATACTAAATTTATGTGCTCTTTGGTTTTAGCCATTTTTATTCCTCCATTATATCAAACGCACAAAGTAATCGTAATAAAAAACGAGGCGATTTGATTCAATCGGTGCGTTTGATATTACGAGACGTTCGTACGTCGAGTATTTTTATCCAATAAAAGGATAGGTTTTTAAGCTCTTATTTTTAGGTCTAAGTTTATTCTAAGCTTACTTGGGCTTATTTCAACTGCTATTCCCACTTAAGGAAAGGCTGTTTTCTTGGTGCAGTGGTTTATTTATAAAGATAAGCAACATGATGGTGTTAAAGTAACTCGATGGGCGATAAGGAAATGGCTGATTAAGTACACCCATCTCTTAAAAAAAACGAGCCGAAATTCGGTACTCCAAAGATTAAGGGGCGTATCCATTTTGATGAAAAATACACCAGAGTAAAAAATCATTGGGAATATCGGCTGACTGCTATTGATAGTAAAACAAAGTTTGTTCTTGCGGAAATTGTCGTCATAAAACGAACATTGAAAGTATGTGTAGCTTTCCTTGAGCAAATTAAAAAGTGGTGTTATCAGCAGATGCTGGAACAGTATGAGCAAGAATTGAAAAAGCCAGTGGAAAAAAGAAAAATAATTGTGTTCGTCTCCGATAAATTTGGAAATTACAAGGCTGTATGGAAAAAATTATTTTACAGAATCACCAAAATGAAGTTTGGTGTGCCTATTGCTTGTAAAAAATTTGGATTAAAGCATAATAACAATGCTGTGGAAAGACACAATCGAGAACCGAGCAGAAGATTTGATGCGCTGAATGTGTTTCAAACACATGAGGGAGCGCAGGCAACCTCGACACTGTGCAAAGTACTGCACAATTATGTCAATCCGCACAGTATGCTTCATGAAAGAACCCCCGCAGAGAGCGCAGAATTAATGCTGCCGCTGGGAGAAAATAGATTACTGGATCTCATAAAAATAGCACAAGAACTAGAGATGACGACAAGTTGACTTAATCAGTGGAAAGTAAATTACCCCTTCAAAAATAACGCAACCTTTAAATATATGTATATGTATTTACCAGTTATGTCCACCAAATGCATAACTATTACGAATGATGCCTACGAAAGGTTAGCCATATCCAAAGAGCCGGGCGAAAGCTTTAGTGAAGTTATTGTTAAGCTTACGCGGCACAACTCCATGTTAGATCTAGTTGGCGTACTATCAGATAAAGAAGCAGTGGAACTTAGCTCTAATGTAAAAGGGCTTCGCAAGAGAATGAGAAATAGGGTAGACGCTACGGCAGAAAGGTTAAAATGATTGCTGATACTGCTTTTATAATCGATTTGATGCATAATGATGAAAGAGCAGTAGCAAAATTGCAGGAATTAATTAGAAGGAATGAGCCACAGTCGGTAACTGCTTTAACCATATTTGAATTATTTAGCGGGTTAGCAAGATGTAATAAGCCGGTAGAAGAAAGAAACAAAATCATGAAAACGTTGGGTGGACAATTGGTAGTGCACTTGGATTCTGACTCTGCCGAGAAAGGCGGAGAAATTGATGGCTCTTTGATAAAAGACGGAAAAGGTATAGATGTCATAGATTGCATGATTGCAGGCATTGCATTGATTAAGAATGAAATCGTGCTAACCCGTAATGTTAAAGATTTTTCTAGGATAAGAGGGCTAAATTTAGAGTTGTATTAACTACAACCTTGGCCCTTCCCTTCTTCCTTTTCGTTGCGTTTCATCCTGCTCGCCGATAATTCTTTCAGCGATTCCAGTGACCGCATGTAAAATCGTCCTGTAAGTATGGCTTCCCTCACGATAATCGGCTTCGCCAAAGCTGAACACTCTTTTTTGCTCTCTTAATTGGTAAGCCTTCCGGAACGCATCCTCAGAAGAAGGATTGTACACACCAATGCTTATTCCTCCGCGATGATTCAACGTAGCAAAACAAGGCACATCAGTGGGCCCGTCTCCAATATAAACCATATTCTCAAACGGAATTCTTCTCAGTTCTCGCGGCAGTATCCCATTCACATCAATACTTGGATCTTTATTCCCGCCTTTGTTGATTAAATGCAGGAATTCAGTTTTCTTGGTGTGACCTACTGCTCGGGCGATTTCACAGATAACGCCGTTTCCATCAGTATTGTACTCCGAAGCAAAAATCTCTTCCAGATATTCACCTACGGCACTGCCTTTTATCATTTCGGTTAATCCAGTACTGATGACGTAATGCTCTAAAGTTATTCCTTCTGCATCATATTTCTCTTCGGTTTTCTCTTTGATGTTGGGCAGAAAATCAGGAAGTCCTGGATACAATGCAACTTCTTTTCCTAACTCCCGCAGCTCTAAATTAGACAATGGTGGGAATTTTTCCTCGCGGATGTAGCGCAGGATAAGATTCATATACGCACATTCCGTATCGTAATTTACTCCTTTGCCTTCGGCATTCTTCATCAGCCCGCGCTTTTCAGCCCAAAAAGTGTTCCCGTCAACGTTATACTTTTTAAACAACGCTTCCTGCATGCATTCCGGGCTAAGAGTAGAATCGAAATCGTAGAGCAAAGCGATAATATTTTGTGGCATAGAAAGACGAGATTAATTTACGTTTATAAGAATTTAGGAGATGAAGAATAGAGGTTATTTGTCTCCTAAATCTCTCCCAGCACGCTTTCAATCTTCCGTTTCAATGCCGGAGCTGGGTAAAAGCCAATGATCCTATCCACTTCTTCTCCGTTCTTGAATACAATCAAGCAAGGGATTCCAGTAATATGCTGGGTTTCAGCCACTTCAGGATGCTCTTCAGTAGATAACTTGGCGAATTTTAACTTTCCTTCAAATTCTTTATCCTTGCTCAGCTGCTCAAATACCGGTGTAAGCATCTGGCAGGGACCGCACCAAGTTGCCCAGAAATCTACAATTGTGGGTATAGAAGATTTAATTGTTTTGTTAAAGTTTTTGTCATTTAGTTCAGTTACCATTTTTAACCTCTAACCAAGATAAATACTTAACTGTGGCAATGTTTATAATACTTTGCTTTATAAGACTGATGGAGTTGTGGCTGTTTTGATGGAAGGAATTGCACATCTGCACCTAAATATTTATATACCAGTTGTATATTATAGTATACATGTTAAAGCGAAAATTAGTTCCGGTGGCCTTGCCGATGGGATTAGCACAAGAAATCGATACTCTTGTAGATGAGGGAGAATTTACCAGTAGAAGTGAGGCTCTTAAGTTTGGCGCACGATTAATAGTACTCATGTCCAGAAGAACTCATCATCGTGCAGAGGACTACGCTTACGAGGAGATCAAAGAAGGGCTGAGGAGAGGTAAGTTAACGCATGTATCTTGATACTGACATCATTCTGGCGCTGGTCAAAAAAGAGGACTGGCTAAAAGAGCATGTAAACTTCTCTAAGCTTAGGCCGGCAACCACTTCCGTGTTTACAGTTATAGAAGCAAGAATCGTATTGGAGCGCGAGTATTCCCGCGAAGAAGCTCTCTCTGTTCTGCCCACAATTAGAAAGTTAAATATCCAATTATTGCCTTTGGATGAAAGAGTCTTAGGCAAAAGTGAGGAATTGATGCAGTGCTTTCCTCGGCTAAATATCTTTGATTCGGTACATGTAGCATTTGCGCTGATTTATGACGATATTCTCGTAAGCACAGACACAGTGTTTCCTACGATAACAAACTTGAAGTGCAAAGATCCGCGAGAGATAGAGTAAATCTACATCATGCACTTTACTTCTCCGCCAGTCTCCAAAAAAATCAAAATAATTCTGATAAGTCTTTGCCACTTCCTTACTATTAATCACTAACAAATTAAATTTCCTACCCAAAGCTTTATAAACTCGCCCCTACAAAAATAAAATAATATATGAATAGGCCGAAACAGGGGGTCCTTACCAAGTAACGCTCATTCTGTTTCAACTTATAATTCCCCCATAAGGGTTTAGAGATCAGTACTGATTTCAATTAAAGTATCTATTCAGGAGATAAAAACATGTCATTTGAACAACTAAATTTAAATGCAGAAGTAATAAAAGCCTTGGCGGAAGAGGGAATATCCGAGCCGACCAAGATTCAGGAGATAGCTATTCCTTTAGTCCTCGCCGGGAAAGACGTAATTGGAATGTCGTTTACCGGTTCGGGAAAAACCGTAGCTTTTGGTGCACCTATAATCCAAAATATAAAACCAAGAGCAGGATTGCAGACCTTGATCCTAACCCCAACCAGAGAGTTAGCAGTACAAATATCTAGCGAACTGAAAAAGTTTTCTAAGTATAAGCGATGTCACATCGCTACTGTTTATGGCGGTGTAGGTTTAGGTCCGCAAATCGGAGATATGGCCCGAGCAGATATCATAGTAGGAACTCCCGGGAGAATGTTAGACCATTTACAGCGAGGAAATTTAGACCTCTCTCACATCAATTGTTTTGTGCTGGATGAAGCCGATAAAATGGTAGAAATGGGCTTTATTGAAGACGTAGAAAAAATATTGTCCCAAACGCCGGAGCGCCGGCAGATGTTGTTGTTTGGAGCGACTATCTCCTGCGAGATTGATCATCTTAAAGCGGATTACATGCATAACCCGGAAGTCGCGGAAGCCGACAAATATGTTAAACAGGAATTGTTAGAGCAGTATTATTATAACATTCCTCATAACCAAAAGTTTTCGTTGTTAGTGCACTTGCTTAAAAAAGAAACAGCGGTGCCTTTAAACCCTGAACATAGGGCAAATCTGGATGTCATGGACCGAGTGTTAATTTTCTGTTCATCCCGCTCTACGGTAGAGCTGTTAACTGCTAATTTGCGTAATCAGGGCGTTAAAGCGGAGATGATTCACGGCAAGATGACGCAAAGCAAAAGATTACAGGTAATTGATAGATTTAATCATGATAAAATAAAAGTGTTGGTAGCCTCGCCGGTAGCTGCTCGTGGGTTAGACATTAAGAACATAACCCACATCTTTAACTACGATCTTTCACCTGACCCCCAGGAATATATCCACCGGATTGGAAGAACTGCCCGAGCGGGAGAAAGCGGAAAAGCGATTACTTTACTGAGTGATAAGGATTATCAGGTATTTGGCCAGATTTTTGACCGTTACCGCTTGGATATCAAAGAGCTTCCACTGGAGGATTTCCCCAGGTTGAGATTTGAAGTCCGTTCCCGAGAGCCGTCTCGGTTTGGTGGACAGAGGTTTGGTGAGCGCGGCTTTAGAAGCCAAAGAGATTTCAGAGGTCCACGGGATTTTAGTGGAGGTAACCGCTATAACTCCAGAAGTTCGGGGGGTTCATTTGGCAGCCGAGCTCCTCCTCGCTACAGGGATATCCGTACTCAGCCTCGCTCTAGAGAATTGACCCGAAGGACGGATTAATTTAGAAAAAGGAGGATATCAATTTATATACTCCTCCAAGCCTAAATCAGAATTAAAAGAAAAAGTATTTAAAATATTCCATGCTTTTGAAGAAAACGTAGGCACAGAGATACAAAAATGGTGAAGATGCTGCACAAGTGGTTAGTACTGTGGATTATACGTATGTTAATAGCAGCTATACTATTTAATGTGGCTGTGGCTGAAGAGGTCTCTTCCGATGCTTCCCTTTATTCTGATTGTATCTATTACTTCTATGGAAGAAACAGCGAAGAAGCAGTAAGCATTGAAGCTTTTATGGATCAGTTGATGGAAGTGCATCCTGAACTCACAGTTAAGAAAGCGGAAGTATATTATAATTCAGAACATTATGCTGAAATGCAATCATTCTATCAAGCTTATGGAATCCCCGAAACTTCGCAAGGAGTTCCAGTGGTGTTTACTTCTACCGGTTATTTTATCGGTGAGAAGCCCATTCGGGAAATGTTAGAAAATCATCTGGTTGAAAATAACAATTCTGCCTGTCCGGCAGCAGAGTCCAGGTTCGTAGCCGGAATCGTGGGAAAAAGCTCGCCATGTTCAATTTTAGAATCATTAACACCGGTGCGGGTAATCGGCGGAGCAATTAATAATTATTTCAGTCCGGGATTTTTGGGGGTGGTTGGAATATTACTTAGCATAATGGCAGTAGTCGGAATAAGCGGCAAGAGCAGAAAAGTAGTGCTGCAGCGGGCATTGACGTTTACCTTTGGGATATTAATCGCTTATTTAGTGTTTGGCTCTGGGTTTTTCTCTTGGTTCGGAATTGAGGCAGTAAGTTATTATGCTTCTAAAACAATAGGAATAATTATGATGATATTATCTCTGTTGTTGCTTCGCCATGCTTTCTCGGGCAAAGAATTGTTCCAGGGAATGGCTCATCATAAACATGTTGAATACAACCAGAAATTGGATAAGTTATTTTCTGGCTTAGGAACTATGATTATCGGAATAGTGGTCGGACTATTCAGCTTTGCTGGGGCGCATAAAGTATATGCGGAATGGTTAAGCTACTTGCTGGGACAGCAGTTTAATATTACGGTGTTTGCGGTGTTGGTGTTTTATGTATTGCTCACTATTGCATTAATGGTTGCCCTAAGCTGGCTGGTATATTGGATTAGGGAATCAGGTGAAGAATCCGGCGTGAAAGGGCAATGGCTGTGGAAAAAGAAGCAGGTAAAAGTGCTGAATATAGTTTTGTGTGTTATAACCATCATTCTGGGAGTGGTGATGGTGGTGGGGTATTAAGTTATAATTTTCTTCATTCCTCCCCATAACTTTTATATAATCATATTCTTTTTCACTTAAACCATGGTACTGGAAAAACTCGGTGAATCATTGAAGAACACCCTGCAGAAAATAACCAAAGCTGTATTTGTAGATGATAAGCTCATCAATGAATTAGTTAAAGATATTCAACGTGCCTTGCTTCAATCCGATACCAATGTCCAGTTAGTATTCAACTTAACCACCAAAATCAAAGAGCGGGCTAAAGAATCTGCTCCTCCAGGCATAACCAAAAGAGAGCAATTAATAACTATCGTTTACGAAGAATTAACCAACTTTCTGGGGAAAGAAGCTCATGAAGTCAAAGTAGGGAAAAAGCCGACACAGATAATGCTGGTGGGGCTCTTCGGATCGGGAAAAACAACCAGTGTCGGAAAATTAGCCAAGTTCTACCGCAAAAGGGGATATAAAGTAGCAGTAATGCAGACTGATACGTGGAGACCGGCAGCCTATGAACAGCTGGAGCAGTTAGCCAAGGCTGTTGGCGTAGATTTTCTGGGAGTTAAAGGAAGCAAAGATCCGTTAAAGATTTACTCTTCATTCCAATCCAAGCTTTCTGAATATGATGTAGTGATAATTGACACGGCAGGAAGAGATGCGTTGTCATCAGAACTTATCGAAGAATTAAATCTGCTCAATAAAGCGGCGCAGCCTGACGAGCGCTTGTTAGTTATCTCAGCTGATATCGGACAAGCGGCGCAAAAACAGGCCCAGGCTTTTCACGATACTTGTAACGTAACTGGAGTCATCGTAACTAAATTAGAAGGCACCGCTAAAGGCGGCGGAGCTTTATCTGCATGCTCAGTAACTAATGCCCCTATTACTTTCATTGGTGTAGGAGAGAAGATTGATGAGCTGGAATTATTCCATCCGCAGAGATTCGTGGGCAAATTAATCGGCATGGGAGATATTGAATCACTGCTGGAAAAAGCCCGGGAAGTTATTACCGAAGAAGATGCCAAAGACCTGGAGAAGAAACTGCTCAAAGGAGATTTCAATTTATTAGATCTGTACCAGCAGATGAAATCCATGAAGAAGATGGGCTCCTTCGGCAAGATTCTGGAGATGATTCCGGGCATGGGCTCATTAAAACTGCCTAAAGATGCTCTGGAAGTGATTAGAAGAGCCAGAGCTCATTAATGCGGATAGGATTGAACGCATTTCAGCCGGTTCAGGAGTTAAAGTTACCGATATCCGAGAATTACTCAAGCAGTATCGCCTGGCCAAGAAGATGGTCAAGATGTTCAAAAGCGAGAAAGATATCTCCAAGATGATGCGGAAGATGAGCGGGAAAATGCCCAAAGGGTTGATGTGAATTTAATTAAGCAATATTAAACAAAACAGAAAGAGGTGGATGAAATGGTATTGTTAAGAAAAAAGCCAGAACGGATGGCTTGGATGAGCTACAGCCGTATCGATGATGCTCAAGTGAATTCGTTTATAGAGCTAATGAATATTATCAAAACAGAAGCGGGGAGAACTGCCCAAGAGTTTAGGGGTATACAAGTGTATAAACAAAATTCCCAAAGAGGAGATGAAGCATTATTTTATACCAAAGACAGAGTAGAGATTTTTATTGATGAGCTAAATTCTTTCAGGAAACATCTTCTGGTTGCAGGCAAGAGAACACCAGAGATGATAGCCATGCTGAATCGTGCCACACACTGATTTTTACATCTCTTCTTTTATCTTCTCTTCTTTCCTAAATCCGCACTCTTTGCAGTAATATACTTCAAACAATCCGTCAGCAAATTTGTGCTGGCCGACGTGAAGTGTTTTACCGCAATCTGGACAATTGGAAATCATAACAGAAGGTAATTAGTCGGGGTTTAAATAAGTTGGCTTCCTCTGGTTCTTTCGTTCAATATTTCTCTCAACTCTCCCAGCCTTTTCGCTTCGCTTATATCCGCGGGATATTCTCCAGTAGCGCAAGCCATACATAAGTCATCTAATCCAATGGCTTTCTTCAAGTCAGATGAGGTATTAAAGAACAATCCATCAGCTTCGATAGTAGCACGAACTTTCTCCACACTTTTTCCATTAGCGATTAATTCTTTTCCCATCTGAAAATCAATCCCATAATAACATGGATGTGCTATCGGAGGGTAAGTAGAAGCGAAGTATACTTTTTTAGCGCCAGCTTCTTTAACTAAACGGATAATCTTTCGTGAAGTAGTGCCCCTAACAATGCTGTCATCAACAATGATAATATCTTTTCCCTCTAACACTTCCCGCACCGGCTTTAATTTTATTCCTACGGCGGTTTCTCTATCTCTTTGATTGGGCATGATAAAAGTTCTTCCGATATAACGGTTCTTTATCAAGCCTTCTTCAAATGGAATTCCTAATACTTGTGCTAGGGATTGGGCCGCAGTTCTGGCGGTATCCGGAACAGGAACAATGGCATCGGCATTGATATTTCTATCTCGTAATTGATATCCTAATGCTTCTCCTAATCTCTTTCTTGCTCCGTAAACTCCTACGTTTTCCAAGCGTGCTTCGGTTCCAGCAAAATAAACCCATTCAAATGCGCAATGGGCATGTACTTCTTGGCGTAATTTTCTAAAATGCAGTTCTCGATGATTATCCACGATAGCGATTACTCCCGGCTCAAGCGGTTGAACATCCCTAAATTTTAATGCGTATAACGCTTCGTCTTCAGAAGCAAAACCATATGATACTTTTTCATCAATGGTTCTTTTTCCCCACAGCAACGGCTTAATTCCTTTAGGATCGCGGAATGCAATCAATCCTCCTAACTTTTTGTTGAAGCACAGCACTGAATATGCCCCATTAACCCGCTGATATACTTCTTGAATGCTGTCAACGATATTATCTAGCAAGCAGTTATGTTCAGAATATTTCTTAGCCATGATGTTAAGGATAATTTCTACATCGCTGCTAGTCTGAGCTTCGGTTCCTTCTCGTTCTAATTCTTTCCGCAAAGAAAGATAATTTACCAAGTTGCCATTATGTGCTATGCCTAAAATTCCATTGGGAGAGGTAATGTATAACGGCTGGGCATCCTGTAGTTTTCCTTCACCAATTGTTGGGTACCTTACCTGACCAATCCCAATCTCTCCACCTATCTCAGAAAGCTCGGGGAGAAGATTTTTTACCAGACCTAATTGTTTTATTCTATTTACCCCACTCACATGTTCAGGATGGTGTTTATCATAGCTAAGGATTCCGGCAGCATCTTGTCCTCGATGTTGTAAGTGCAATAAGCCACGGTACATCTCTTTAGCCAGGTCTTTGCTGCCCACAATTCCAATTATTCCGCACATATTGATTAAAATTGTTTACTGAGGCTTTATATGTTTTTAGTAAGTGGGGGATATAGATATTACACTAGCGTTAAGTTTTAAAGAAGCATTAGGAATTATAGCAACTCTTTCAAACATGATAAAAACAGTGAGGCTTCTTGAAAAACAAAATCAAACCAATATGGTGTCAGCTTTATACTCAATCCAGTTTATCAACACATTCATATACCGCAAATGCAAAAAACTTATAAAAGAACAGTAAAAACTAATTTTTAGGGAACTTTTTCTTCACGAAAGAGTTTTTCTGGGCGATGATTAGGATAAACCTCAACTACAAACAAGAACCCCTCTCACTAGCTGAAAGAATATCTAAAAGTGAGATCGTAATGCGTATTCGAGAGGAATATGATAAGTTGAAGAGATTGTATGAAGATCGCTGGTGGGAAATGGAACTAAAAGAAAATGATCCACCGCCTACACCAGCCCCTAAGACCAAAACATCTTTCTCATTTCCATCCTTTTTGTCTCCAGGGTGGGCAAAAACCGCCTTTTCTTTTACTACCGTCGCAATTATGGGTATGATTACTGGTATGTGTGTTACTGCTTATTATACCAATTATCAGCCTTCAGTAAAGCTTGGCGAAAGAACTGCTGCTGCCAGCGCCTGCAAACCGGCACCAGATGATTTGGTAGAAGCAGCCACGTTAGGATTATTAACCCAACACAAACTGCATGAACTTGCTTCTAAATTAGAACTGCCGCAGTTGGGCTTTCCTGATTTGTCAGGATTAGAGCTAGCTGTAGAAGAGGCAGTAGATAAAACTGCTATCTGCTATTCACTAAATCCAACTGAAGTCCCCAATCCATTCAGCCAATCGCGATACTTTAAACATCTAAAGTGGGCAGAGATGCCGGATACGGATTATATGCGCACCCGAAAACATTGGGCCAAATTTGGAGCGGTGGAATTAATCAACAGCGTGGCTTTGGCGGCATGTGCTACTAATGTGTATTATTCCTATTCCGGAAATTACCCTGTACTTACAGTTGGTGATATAAGTGGCGCAAGGGGAGGAAGACTGCCTCCGCACATCAGCCACCGCTATGGAATAGACATAGATGTAGGACATTATTGGTATGAGAAAGGTGAATACCACAGCGGATTTAGGGGATTAGGAATGAAGATGCTCACCCTAGAAACTCTGGAAGCCAATTGGCGATTTGTTAAGTCATTGCAAGATGCTCCCAGCTCAGAGATAGAATACATTTTCTGGAGCCAGCGGTATGTTTATCCGCTTAAGAAGTACGTAACAGAAAAATATGGGAAAGAAGAATGGCAGAAATACGGTAAAGCTTTTTATCCCGACAGAAGCCACGGCGACCATATGCACATTCGGATAGAAATACCACCCAAACCAACAGAAGAAGAAAAGAAAGAGAAGTGTTGTTAGAATTCACTTGAACTTAATCAATCTTAAAGGACACCCACATTTCTCATGCAAACTAACAATAAATGTACTAAAACTAGGCTTACGCTTCCATAAAGGGTCTGCTATCACTTTCATCTTTTTCATCCAGGGATATCCTGTTTCCCGGTCAAATAAATTCCACTTAAATTTAGCAAACACGGGCAACTTAAGATAATATTCTGGAAGCAATTCAGATATTTGCCAAAAATTGAATTGTTCACTATTGGTATGACTCTTATAGAGCTCATCAAAGAGGTCATCAACTTTAATTCCATACGTCTCCTCAAAGAAATCCCAATATGCTAAATGGAATATCTCTATGCGTAGAAGCGGATCTCCACCAGTTAGCACAAGATTTGGTGTTGCGCCCAGTTTTCCAGCAAATTTAATATGGCTATCTATTACTTTTGTACATCCATCAAGAGTAAGGGGGTTTTCTAGTTCTTGCTGGTATGTTCTGTCGTCGGTAACGTAACAATGGGCACAATTCTGGTCACATTCGGCCGTAATGTGCCATTGGAGACTAAAGCTTCTACGCTTAGAGATATTCCCAGTCATTTGTTTAATCAGTCACCATCTCCTCCACAAGAACCATCTCCATGGCAACTGCCACCACAATGACCACATGAACTACCCCTATAATTTTCGCCTAATTTGTCGTATCTACTCTCGGTACTCCAATAAGCGTACCTACCCAGTGCTTGTTCAGTTTTTAAGTCTCCTATGTTTGTTGCACTTTCTGTTAGACCTAACTTTCTGTCAAGTGTTTCCATTTTTTCTTTACCTCCTTATTTTATTCCATCACCTGATGAGCGGGATTAATATCCCTTTCTCCCACACCTTCGGAAACCTTTCGATGATGAAAGCAGTAACCCTCATATTTATCCCGATTAAAGCAGTTTGTTCCATTTCTGCACGTTCCCTGGCAAAGAGGAGTTTCTTTAACCACACTAACCTGGAACGTTTTTTTTATTCCTCGCACAAACGCATGAAATTCCGGACTATCTTGAGGAATAACTCTCACCATAAAACATCCATCCACCTCTTGGAACGAATCCACACGCCGGTGTCGGTGCAGGAATTCTCTAAAATCACCCCTATGTGCGTGAGGGAGCTCCAGCGTTATTTCTACTGGCATAATAATACAAAAAGCCCCCCCCAGATATATACTTTATTGACATACTATACACCAAATATATAAAGTACTTACTTCTAAAACCATTATGGCGTTCAGAACTCTGGTAAAATCAGGGAATACCTCTTTTGTAGTCTCTTTGCCTATAGAGTGGGTCAGAGAAAATAAACTTGCAGCGGGAGATACCATAAGCCTAAGTTATGGAACTAATGGGCATCTGCTGATAAGCCCACAAGAGCTTAAAGAAAGCCCAAAAGTAGAGGAAACCTGCATCAATATCGATGGAAAAGATACCAACGACTTGCGTAATGAGATAATCTCTGCCTATATTGACGACTTCAAAAATATCAGATTAGTTGGAAAAGAAATAAAAGACAAATCCGTAATGATAACAGAGATTATTCAGGGCTTGATTGCGTTAGATGTTATTGAACATACTCCACAACATATCATCGCTAGAAACTTCTTTGACTACAAAGATACCTCTGCAAGTATGGTGCTGAAGAAAGAAGATATTATCCTCAGAGCCATGTTGGTAGAAATTAAAAAATTCTTTCAGAAAGGGCTCAGAGCAAAGGATTACGAGGAGATAAACAACTTAAATGAGCAGATAAATAAGCTTAACCTGCTGGCAATGAAAGTAACCAAAAAAGCTCTTACTGACCCGAATATTGCTAAAATGTTTGAGTTAAATTACTTGGAGATTGTGTTAACGTCTAAGATAAACTTCTTTTTAGAAAATATTTCTCATCATTTGAAGTCCATCGCCCAAGATTTGGTGTACTTGGATGAGAAGAAAAAGACGGTTAAATCTTTAGAGCAAATATACTCTACTACTGAGAGAATTTACGTGGAAATGATGAACAACCATCACCAGAAGAATCGAAACCAGATGAGTAAATTAGTTAAAGAAGAGAAAGAGATAATGGAAAGAATAGACAACATTCATCGTGTAAATGATGACCTCTTGGTGGGAAAGGCACTGGAGAATATGAAAGTAATTCACGAATACCTAATAAGAATAACTAAACTGTGTTTGTCATTTTGAAAATGCCAAATACCCTATAAAAGAAGATAAATTAAGAGAGTTAATCCAATCTCTAAAAGATAAGAGAAAAAATGATAAGTCCTATAACTAAATTTTTATTGGAAGTGGGGAAGTTAAAGAAAGTTAAGAGAACAGGTTGGCTATTAAAGGGTATAAGCTCACCCGAAAGCGTTGCTGAACATTCATTCAGAGTCGCAGTAATGGCTATGACTCTCTCTGAGGGAAGAGATTTAGATCGGTTTTATCTGCTTAAGATGGCATTGATACACGACATTGCTGAGTCAATAACGACGGACCTTGTGTGGGAACACGGGAAAATATCAGATCTAGAAAAGCTGAAGAGTAAACATCAGAAAGAACTTAAATCAGCTAAAGAGATCATCTCCGGGTTAAGTTCAGAAGAAGATTACTTTGTGATTATAGATGATTACATTAATCGCCGTTCACAAGAAGCTAAATTTCTTAAAGAGATCGATAAATTAGAGATGGCAATTCAAACATTAGAGTATGAAGAAGTTGCAGGCGGGTCATTAGATGAGTTCTGGGAAAACGTCGAGAAATATCTCAAAGATGAACAACTAGTGGGAATACTGGGCGAGCTTAAATCTATCCGAAAAAAGACAACATGAAAAATGACATATTAAACCTCTTTGAACCCATAAATAAGATTAAGCATTTAGAGAGAAAGGGATGGATGTTGAAAGGAGTATCGGGAATCAAAGACACCATTGCCAGTCATTCTTTTGGAGCGGCTTCTCTAGGGTGGCTATTATCAGAGATGGAAAAGGTTGATTCTAATAAAGTAATAAAGATGTTGCTTATACATGACTTAATTATGGCGTACATAGATGATCTCACTCCCGCAGACAAAAGTTATGTTAATAAAGAAGAAATTGAAAAAAAGTCTATGGAAAAGTTGATGAAAAATCTACCCGCTAAAATTGCTCGAGAATTTAGTAATTTAATCAGCGAATACCAAGAACAAAAGACAAAAGAGTCCATTGTAGCTAGGGAAGCTGATGAGTTAGATACTTTATTGCAAGCAAGAGTTTATTCAAAACAGCTAAATAAAGATATTCTCTCTGAGTTTCTTAAGACTTATCATAAATATTTCAAAACTGCTACCGGAAAACAACTATGGAACGAGTTACATGAAGAAAGCAAGAACCTTTAGCTAAGTCTAAACAAACCTCGAATAATCTATGTCATCGGTATAAAACTGACTTGAAACGCACTGTAGTCTAAATATCGCTGGATTAAAAGTAATATAATAAAGAAACGACTCCCTCTTCTTGTAGTCTACGACCTTTCCACCCCCAAAAATTCTATTAGCTTGGAGTTGATGGATTATCTCACCTGCCTCTTGGGCAGTAATTATGGGTTCTGGTTCATCCTCCACTTTCTTCTCTTTCTCATCATCTTCATACGTCACTGAAGAAGACCTTGCTCCAGCTAACTCGGAAAGATAATCTAAATTCAAAGCATAATTAACTGGGGGTTGTTGATGAAGTAAAGCATAATCAACCAGCTCATCATCAGAAGTTAACTTCTCAATTTCACTGGCTTCATCATCTGCTCCCTCATCAACAAAATTATCATTGGCAGAAATCTCCTTCAGCACAGTATAATCCAGCTTAGCTACTGCCGTCACCGCGTCTTTGATTGACGAGCGGTTACTCACTTGGTTTAATTTTTGTTCTAAGATATTCCCCCACCCCGATAACTAGAATATGAAGCTGAGAACCAAACTTCTATTTAAAGGTTGTTGAGTGTAAAGGAGTGGTGAAAATCACAAAGTCAAATCATACCCCTCCTCCTTCGCCGCCGTCTTCAAGCACTTTTTCTCATTTTTCAGCGCATCTTCCAGCTTAAACTTGCTTCGCTTAAGGGGATAAGAAATAACCTGATATTCACATCTGCCATCTCCAATTAAGACTTGCACATATTTCTTCACTCGGGGGACTAAATGACTATTCTTATCCAAATCATACTCATCTCTCCAACTTCCGGAATGAATAATTACCCTGCCTTCTTTTTCCTCCATATAATGGTGATGCACGTGCCCCAAAACATAAATTTTATTCTTATGCAAGCTGCGGCGTTTGTTCCTTTTAAACACGCTCACAATGGTATCAACTTCCCAATGTGTGTGTTTCATCCGGCGCAGGAATTCACGGAATAATCCCCGGGGAAAAGCATAAGTGGGGTCAGTGATATATCTCCACGGATAATATACCATGCTCTTAAAGAAGTATTCGGTAACTTTCCACGCGATCCTCTTTCTCAGGAATTTGTTTATGGTAAATAACCGCGGACGGTCCATAAGCCTCTCTAAGAACGGATGCTCTTCTTTCAACGGAAGCATCTTTCCGATTAATCCAAATGAAACCCAGGACAGATTAAGCAGCTCTTTTCCTTTATGTTTCAAAAACACCTTCTGGAAATCAATTTTATTCAGGTAATCATACTGCATCCCGTGCTCAACGTATACTCCATCGGCATTATATCGAATTATGAAATGAACGTTGGACTTTGCCCACAATATTTTTCTAATTTTTTCTTGCACTTGAGGAAAAACTAAATCTAAATCATGGTTCCCGAATACAAAAAATAAGTTGTGCTGAGGTAAACGGATAAATTTAGTTAGTGCATCAAATACTTTCTTATGCGCAGAGTACATTAAGTCCAGCTTGCTCAAAGAAACTTCTGCGGTAATATGCCGGGTGTAAGCTAATTTCCCGCCTTTTGAATACGGGCATTTCAGAAAGTCAAACGTGTCTCCATTTAAGATTAAATCTAATGGATGCGGACGCCGGTTCAGTTCTAAGAGCAATTTTGAGAGAGCGTTATCGCCTATGAAATCATCAGTAAGCGTGCCTCCACCCATTTCAATGTCTCCCAAGACGATTATCTCGCGATGTAATGCCATAATTTAAAGAGGATATAGAAGTGGTTAATAAACTTAATGAGGAAAAGTAATTTTTAAGCTATGGGCCTATTTAAAAGCTTTACGGTTGGAACTATTTTAGAGTAGTAAAGTATTTAAATCACCTCTTTTTCTAGGGATTTATGAACTGGTTAAGAACTAAATATGTGTTGCACCGCCTGGAAGATAAAATAAGCCAAGAGATTTACGAAGGCCGCCCCATAATCCAGAGAGACAGCCCTATTGATGGAGGAGTATATCTGGGAGGGCACGAACGGGAAGCGATTGTAGTTGATTCGGTAAAATATCCGTTAATCGGGCAGGTTTATGACGAAGTAAAAGCGTTATGTCTTGGGGAAGACTATAGCTCCGCTCATCCTTTTATTATCTTAGGCACCGTATTTAACACCGTAAAGCTCCGGCTGCGCTATTCCGAGGAAGAAACCAAAAAAATAATTGAAGAAAGAGGAGCTGTTGATGACCACAAGATTTCTTTAGGCGCATTTTTGGAAAGGCAATACGGCGTATGCCGGCAGCAAGCTTTACTGGCTGCTTTTCTGCTGGAGAAATTCATCAAAGAAGGCTATTTAGAGGGTAAGGTCAGTGTAGACCGCAATTCATGGGTGCTGGGAGCGCATGCCTGGTGCAGATATACTGACAAAAAGGGAGAGGTAATTATTTTAGACCCGGCCAAAGATTTTATTGGCTCTTTGGAAGCTTCTATACAATGTGGGAAATGGGATTACAGAAGAGAAAGGGATAGAAAGGGAAGAGGATTTTAGTTAAGGTAATAAATCAACGTTAAGTTTATATTCTAAAACATTAACCTTGCTGATTATGCCTAACCACACCATAGGGCTGCACCATTTCCATGTTCGCAAGAGAATCCATCTGAAACATGAAAAATTTCCACACCCGAATAAATTAAAAAGGATTGTTGACAAGTTAATTTATGGGGTAGCTATCTTTGGCATTGTCATGACCTTGCCCCAGCTGCAAAAAATATGGCTGGACCATAATGCTGCGGGAGTATCGGCTTTATCCTGGTCGGCTTACGCAATCATCTCGGTATTCTGGCTTGCTTATGGAATACTTCACCGAGAGAAACCCATTATCTTTGCTAACAGTTTCTATCTTATGTTAAACCTCTTGGTAGCGATAGGGGCATTAATCTACGGGTAAACGGCTCTTTTCCTCCGCTAAATGATACACTCCATTAAACTTAAACAAGCTGAATCTATATACACTATCACGATTAGTAACTAACTTATTCTCTTTTATAAAATCCCAATATTCGCCGGAAGGGATCTCAAACCGCAGCGCCGTAGTATACTCTTCAAAATTATCCTGTAAAAAAGCGGTAAGCTCTTTAATGTCCGTAGAAGATTCAACGGTATAAAAAATCTTCAGTGGATTTATCTTTGAATCTTTAGCTGGAGAAAACTCGCACAAATATCTCTTCTTGTCCACGGCACAAATAGACAAATTCAACAGCGCTACAAAATAATTATCCACTAAGCAGCGGTTCAGCACAAAGAAATCGTGAGTGGGGAATTCAGAGCTTAACTTCTGCTGCGTCTGCAGGGCTGCGCTTTCCATTCTTTCCGGAGGGTAACTTAACTCTGCATTTAATAATTCATCCTCTTGAAAGAATTTGATGCTCTTCCCCCGACCAATATAAGCAGTCAGCCGGCTGCATCGGTCTTCTTCACCATAAAATTCAACCTCGGCATTCTTGGACAAGAAAGGATACTGCTGCAACAAGTGCTGAATATTCTCTAACGGACGGAGTTCATACACAATATACTTTTGGGGATAAAACTTGCGTAATTCATTCAACTCTGGGAAATATGCTCCGCTAATACGCAGCGAATCACACAGTACTACCTCAAACTCTGCGGCTAATTTAACTGTAGCCGGAGAAAGGGCATCATCGTTAACAATTTGAGGCTTTACCGAAATATAATTATGGAAGTGAGCTAAGTTAACATTAATCTTCGCCAATAAACAGCGCAGTGGATCTTTTTCCACTCCCGCTACATTGATCCCTTCTTTACATGATTCCAGTAACTGCCCCCCGCATCCGCAGCTAATATCCAATACTTTAGCATCCCCAAACAATTCTTGGATTCTCTTGATTCGGTGCTGGCCGAATTTAATCGTAGTAGCGTTGCTCAAGCCATAATCATCCACTAACAGATGTTCATACAAGCCGCGCTTATGCAATGTTTCAAAGGGATAAACAAATTCAGACAGGATTAATAATTCAGCAGGGATTTCAGTCTTTTCTTTTTTCAGCTGGCGAATAGTGTTAATTTTATCGGAAACTTGCTGCGGTTCCCTTTCTGATAAGGCATAAACTTCGTTAAGTACAGATATTGCTTCCGAATTATCTTCCACAAATAGCTTACTGCACCAAAATCTATATAAACATTGTTGTAGTAACGACCACTATGGTGAAAGCGGAGGGAACTAAACGGTGGAAGACGGTGTTATTAACGATTGGAGCTACGCTGTTCGTTCTAATGCTACTTTCGTTAAGCTTATCTTTATTTGACGGCTCTAAGTATGGAAACGTGGCTTTAATCAAAATTCGGGGAGTGATAACCGGAGACGGAGCTAGTTCTTGGGGAGAGGATACTATCTCTTCCACTAAAATCGTGGAATTTATTGAAAGTGCTGAAGAAAGCTCTCAAATAGAAGCTATTGTACTGGAGATAAATTCTCCGGGAGGTTCACCAGTAGCTTCAGATGAAATTGGAACGGCAATTAAGAAAGCTAAGAAACCAGTTGTAACTGTTATCAGAGAAGTCGGCGCATCTGGCGGATATTGGATTGCTTCGGCTTCAGAGCATATTATTGCTAACAAGATGTCCATCACCGGAAGCATCGGAGTATATTCTTCGTTCCTGGAATTCAGCGGATTGATGGAAAAATATGGGGTAGGATACGAACGGGTGGTGGGTGGAGAAAATAAAGATATGGGAAGCCCCTACCTGAAGCTAAGCGAGGAGAAGAAGAAAATTTTACAGGCAAAGATAGACAAGGTACACACTTATTTCATTCAGGAGATTGCCACCAATAGAAACCTTTCCGAATCCAAAGTTCGAGAGATGGCTACCGGAGAATTCTTTCTGGGCAGCGAAGCATTAGAGCTGGGATTAGTAGATGAATTAGGAGACAAAGAAACTGCAGAAAAGTATCTTAAAGACAAATACGATATTGAAGACGTTGATTATGTGGTCTATGAGCAGAAGAAAGGGTTATTGGAGATGCTTTCTGGAGTGATTTCGCAAGGTTTCTTTAATGTAGGAGAAGGGATTGGGACTATGTTTCTGAAGGAAAGTATAACACCATACCTACTAACTTAATTACAAAATGGCTTTACCAATACATAAGAAAGCGTTACTTGAAGAGACCCCCCAAGTTACCCCCCAAAAGAACCCCCCAAAAGAACCCCCCAAAAGAACGGAATTAGAAGAAACTATTTTGAGATTTTTAATTAATAATCCCTCGGCTACTCGTAAAATTATCGCAGAAAAACTTAATTTGAGTCCTGAAACAGTAAAAGAATATTTAGAGAAACTAAAAGAAAAAGGATTCTTGAAAAGAGAAGGTGGAAGAAAAATGGGTTATTGGGTAGTAACAGATAAAACTCTCGGCAGTGATAAGACAAAATGAATAATATTTAATCATCTAAATTTAAAATGAACATGATACTAAAAAGAGGGGGTTTAGTCGGTGTATTAATTGTATTCCTAGTTTTAACTATTTCTGCCTCTGTTAATGCAGATAAGTCTTCCAGAAAAAAAAGAGATGATAAGTAAAAAATGGTAAACTTGAAAGAGAGTGATAAAGTAGAATTGAAAACCTCGTTATCCCAGTTAGAAAAATCTCTCAAAACAGTCTGTGCTTTCACCAATCACAAAGGCGGAACTATTTATTTTGGAATAGATGATAAAACCAGAAATAGTGTGGGGCAAATAGCTACTGACTCTAATCTTAAAAAAATTTCTCAGCAAATCAAAACTGCAACACGCGATCTTAATGATTTAGTTGATAAGAATATCTTAAAGAAAGTCGGTACAACAGGCAAAGGTACGTATTATGTTATAGGGGACATAAAGGGGACATCAAAGGAGACACCTTTTTGATACTGTAAATGATACAGTAAAACCGGTTAAGAGTGGCACTGTAAAACATGAATAAAAGAGGGTATTTGATAGTCGTATTATTAGTGGTATTCTTAGTTTTAACTACGTTTGCTTTTGCTGCAACCATCGACCAAGAAGTTCTAGATGCATTAAATTCCCAAGATGAGGTTTCTGTAATCATTGTATTGAAAGACCAGCCACTTCCAGAGAAAAGATTAGGAATTGCTTCTGCAACAGATGAATTCTCCCGAAGGAAGGCGATGATAAGCGAAGTGCAGGATGACGTTTTAGGTGAGTTAAGAGTGAGAAAACGAGATAAAGTTGGTGGTTTAGGAATTGCTTCTGCGGAGGATTATGATATTGATTTAAAACATCGTTATTCTATTATTAATGGATTTTCGGGAAGAGTAACGAAGAAAGGGTTAGAGAAGTTAGTAAAATCAGACTTGATAGAAAAAATTCGACCAGTAAAACCAATAAAAATAAATCTTATTCAATCCGTGCCGTTAATTAAAGCAAACCAGGTTTGGAATATTTCTGTAAATGGGACTAGCATTAATGGAACTGGACAAACCGTTTGTGTTATCGATACGGGAGTAGATTATACCCATCCAGCTTTAGGAGGATGTACTAATACTAGTTTTTTAAATGGAAGCTGTAGTAAGGTGATTGGAGGATATGACTTTGGTAATGATGATTCGAATCCGATGGATGTAAACAGTCATGGTACACATGTAGCAGGAATTATTGCTTCTGAAAATAATACTTATCGAGGAGTCGCACCCGGAGCAAAAATTGTGGCTTTGAAAGTGTTTGCAAATAATGGTTCAGGTAGTACTGATGATGCTATTGCGGGAATAGATTGGTGCGTAAGTAATAAAACTTTGTTTAACATTTCTGTAATAACTCTGAGCTTAGGAGAATGCCATCCAACACAGGGGTGTCCCTACGAATTTATCTCTACTTCTTACTGTGATGATCGTCCACTAGCTAATGCCACTAATTATGCTGCGAGCCAAGGAATTTTTGTTGATGTTGCTGCTGGAAATGCCGCAAATAGTTCAGGGATAGGCTCACCAGCATGTGCTTCAAATGTTACTTCGGTTGGATCAGTATATGATGCAAATGTTGGAATTGCTGCTTGGAGTGCTTGCACAGATGGTTCAACTGCAGCAGATCAAATCTCATGTTTTACTAACTCTGGAAATATATTAGATTTGCTTGCTCCTGGTGCGCAGATATACTCAACAGTTCTAAGTAATACTTATGGCACTGAAGGCGGCACATCCATGGCTGCCCCCCACGTAGCCGGAGCTGCAGCATTGCTGAAACAGTACTGGAAAGCAGCATATAATATTAACATCACTCCACAGCAAATAGAAAACAAATTGAAAATTACGGGGGTAAGAATAAACGATACACGAAATGGGATTACTTTCCCTAGAATTGATATCCTTGCCGCCATCCAGCCATTCATCAACTTCACCTCTTCCAGCCCAGCCAATGCTACCACTATCACTGCAACTTACACTTTGATAAACATAACTTCTGACGTAAATCTTTCTACAGCGTTACTGGAATGGAATAATGGAACACCGGCTAATTTTACCATGAATTCCAGCAATGCTACTAGCTTCTATTACAACATGACTGGGTTAACCACAACTAATTACACTTACAGAGTATATGGGAATGATTCAGCCGGAACGTTTGGAGTAAGCGAAACCAGATTAATCGTCGTAGACCAGACTGCACCGAATATTACTTTTTACACTCCGACTAACCTTTCTTACTATCGACAAGCCTTAAATCTAAATGTCTCTCTCACCAATTTACAATTATCTTTTTCCAATTATTCTATTATCAACTCTACCAATACAACTCTACAAACTAACACTAATAATTCGATACTCGCCACCAGCTTTACTTGGACGGATTTAGTTAATTTATCCAACTCCACCTTCTCCGATGGAAACTACACCCTAACTGTATTCGTCAATGATACTTTAGGCAATTCTGCTACCTCATCAGTAATATTTACCGTAGACAAAACTGCTGCCAGCATAATAAACCTCAGCCTCCACCCTAGCACCGTTTACAACAATGATTCCATCACTTTTAGAATAAACGTAACCGACAATTATGCCCTAAACACCTCCGCAGTTTATTTTGAATCAAACTTCTCCACTAACTGGACTAACTATTCTATGAATAATGAAAATAATATCACTTTTAACTTCACTTTAACTGGCACATCCAATCTAACTAATCAGAGAAATATCGCGTACAAGTTTAATGCCGCGGATTTGGCTGGAAACATCAACACATCTGCCACTTACAATTTTACGGTACAAAATAGAATTCCATTTGCCCTGAACATTACTGCTCCGATTAACAATTCTGTAATTGAAGTAGGCAACTCCACCTCTTTTAATGCTACTGCTACTGATTTAGACAACGATACTTTAACTTACTACTGGAACTTCAGTGATAATACTTCTTTAGTTACCGAACAAAACACAACTCACTCATTTAATTCAACAGGAAGCTTCATCGTTATTCTAAACGTCTCTGATGGTTACAGTTCAAATTTAACCAACATAACTGTAATTATTAATGACACTAAACCACCCACTATTTCATCTCCAACTTACGACACCGAATTACACCTGCAGCAAGATGGAAGCACTTTAAGTATAAATAGCACCACTCACGACTATTCTGGAATATCTAACTTTACTCTGGATTTCAATGGAACTCTCTTCAACGGAAGCTGCACCACAACCAATACCACCTGGAACTGTAATTGGAGCATAAGTGATTTAACGGTTGGCTCGTACAATTTCACTTTAAATTATACTGACAATTTCACTACTACGCACACCAATTCTTCAACTTATAATTTCAGCGTTACTTCATGTTCAGATAGCATCCAAAATGGAAATGAAGCAGGAACAGATTGCGGCGGCTCGTGCAGTGCCTGCCCCAGCTCACCTAGCAGCTCCGGCGGAGGCGGCGGGGGTGGCGGAGGCGGAACTGGAGGAACAACGTATGTAATCAATGATGCCCAATTAGCTACCGGATACACCAACACTTTAAGCAAAGGCGACAAGATGAAATTTTCTATTAGTAACGAAGAGCATTATCTAACTATGGAAAGCATGACTTCGGTATCAGCCAGCTTCAATGTGACCAGCAAAGTTTACAAAGTATTATTATCCATTGGAGAAGAGATGAAATTTGAGCTGGATGATGACAGTTATTATGATATAAAAGCAAAATTAAATAGCATAAACATCACTGCAGTTAAAGCAAACCTTACCATTCAAAAGATTCATGAAGCGATACCGGAACAGAAAGTGGCAGTAGAAGAAAAAGTTAATGAAAGCGTGGCTTCATCAGCGTTAGACGCAATTAATGCTTCCAATACTTCTACAGAATTCAAAATCGGCATAACCCCTTTAACTGTAAATGAAGCGTTAGGCTCAGCTGACAAGAATACCTCTTCTTGGAAAAGCATTACCCAATGGATCACCTGGAAGTATGTTTTAGAGGTGGTAATAGTTATTGGTTTGGTGTTGGTCCTAGTGAAAATGCATCGCAGAAAGAAAAAAGCGAGTAAACACCGGAAGAATGCCTATCCTTTCCCATAAACGTATGCAATCGCTGTTTCTCTACCCAAACGGAATTTTTAGTTTCATAGAGGGGTTGCTATTAAAATTAGATAAGTACTTTACAAAATACACTTATTTAATTAGTAACATTTAAATAGTAGTTGTGTTTTATAGCTACAAAATGGTCCAAATAAAACTTCCACCGTGGTTAGAGAATAAGTATTTATTACTCTTTGATAAGCTGAATGCCTCTACATTTACGATGGAACAGGCAAAAAGTATCTTGCGATTGAGTGATGTTGATAAGGTTAAAGGTGTGGCAGTTGTGCTTTCTGAATTAAGGAAAGCTGGTTGGCTTGAGCTTCAGCCAGATCCTGAAGATGCTAGGAAGAGTATTTATTGTTTGAAAAGTAAAGAGGAGATAATTAAGAGTGTTTTTGATGTTGAAAAACTATCTCGTTCTGATATTGAGGGGATTCTTAAGAAAGCTGCCGATTTAATTAGAACTAGAGTTGATTATAAGTTTATTCTGATTTTATTATTCTATAAGAGGATTAGCGACAAATGGGAAGCAGAATATGAAAAAGCATATGATGAAGCAATTCATGATGAATTCAGTGAAATAGAAGCTGAAGAAGAAGCAAGAAATGCCGCTTACCATGATTTTATTATTCCTATGGAATACTTATGGGAAAATATTCGTAAAGATGTTACGAAACTTCCCGAAAAGTTTTCTCAAGCTTTGAAGGTTCTGGCCGAGAAAAATCAAGAGTTAAAAGATGTACTTGACAATGTTGATTTTATTCAGTTCACGACTAATAGAGAGAATGCAGAAATTCTTCGGCAGTTAGTAGAGTTATTCAGTGAAAAGAAGCTTAATCATGTTTCTGCTGATATTTTAGGAGATGCTTATGAATGGGTTTTGAGATATTTTGCTCCTGATAAAGCCAAGGAAGGAGAAGTTTATACTCCACGAGAAGTTATTAAATTACTCGTCGAAATACTTGATCCCAAACCAGGGCAAAGTGTTTATGATCCCGCCAGTGCCAGTAATGGAATGCTGATTATTTCTTATGAACATGTTAAAGAATCAAAAGGGAAGAAAGAAGCAGATAAATTATTTCTTTATGGGCAAGAAGCAAACCATAAAACACTTGCTTTTGGTAGAATGAATATGTATATCCATGATATTAGAAATGCTAAACTGGCTTATGGCGATACATTATTATACCCTAAATTCAAGGAAGGAGAGAACGTTCAGCAGTTTGATATTGTCATTGCCAATCCTCCCTGGAATCAAGATGGTTATGATGAATTAGTTCTCAAGAAAGGAGAATTCTGGAAGAAAAGATTTGCCTATGGTTTTGTACCTAAGCAATCGGCTGACTTGGCTTGGATTCAGCATATGCTTGCTTCGTCTAAAGAAAAAGTTGGTATTGTTATAGATAATGGTTGTTTGTTTAGGGGTGGAAAAGAAAGAGCAGTGCGAATGAAAGTAATTGATGGAGATGCAAATCTACAAGGTGATTTAATTGAGGCTATAATATTGTTACCTGAGAAATTGTTTTACAATACAGGAGCACCTGGCGCAATTTTGATATTCAATAAGAAAAAGAAGCACAAAAATGAAATATTGTTCATTAATGCTTCAACTGAATTTGAAAAGCATCCAGACGTACGCAAGTTAAACTGGTTAAGCGATGAAAATACCAAGAAAATATCCGATACTTACCATGCCTGGAAGGAAGAAGAAGGTTTCTCCAGAATTGTTAAGTTGGATGAAATTAGGAAAAATGACTATAACCTGAATATTACTCTTTATGTTTACCCGGAAGATGAAATTGAAGATATTGATATTATGAAAGAATGGGAAGGACTAAAAGAGTTGGAAAATCAAGAAAAAGAGGTGGATAAAAAGATTGAGGGATATTTGAAGGAGATAGGTTAAAATGGAACTATACTCGATGACATAAATAATTCAAGTCACTTCATTCGTGAGTTGTCTGATGACAACTATACAAAATAGTATGTCATCTCGTAATAAGTAAGTGACACGACGTATAAAAATTAATGTCACTTACTATATCAATAAAACTATCAGTAGGGCTACTATGACAATCAGTAAGAAAAAACACAACCAAACTGAAATAGGACAAATTAGTACTATTAAATTTGAAAATCACTTCATCGAAATAGTTGACTTTATCAAAAAAGCCAGAATTAAAGCATTAAAATCTGTCAATAATGAGCTTATAACTCTTTATTGGAAAATTGGAGAGTACATCAGCACAAAGATTCAAAATGCTGAATGGGGAGATTTTGTGGTTGACAAGCTGGCAGCATATATTGCTAACAGGCACCCCGATTTAAAGGGATATACTCGAAGAAATCTTTATCGGATGCGACAGTTTTATGATACGTACAAGAACAACCAAATTGTGTCGCCACTGTTGTCACAAATTAGCTGGTCGCATCATTTAGCTATCATCTCAAAATCGAAAAGCTCCGAAGAGAGGGAATTCTATTTAAGGCTAGCAATAATAGAGAAGTATTCTAAAAGAGAGTTAGAGCGCCAAATTGACAGTAGCTATTATGAAAGAGCCATAATTAGTAAAAAAGTGTCACCAATGTTGTCACACTCTGACAAAGAAGGCCTACCTTACTTTAAAGAAACGTATGTTCTTGAATTTCTTAATTTACCTGAGGTATTCGATGAGTCGGACTTAAGAAATTCTCTAATTCACAATTTTAAAAAGTTTGTTTTAGAGTTCGGCAAAGATTTTGCTTTTGTAGGTGAAGAATACAGGCTGCAAATAGGTAATAATGATTTTTTTGTTGATCTCTTGTTTTATCATAGAGAATTGAGATGCTTGGTTGCTTTTGAGTTAAAAATAGATGGTTTCAAGCCAGAATACCTTGGAAAAATGAACTTTTACCTTGAAGCATTAGACAAAGAGGAATAATTTTGTGCAAAAGTAAGGACAAAGAAGTAGTTGAATATGCGTTAAAGAGAAATATGTCCCCAGCATTGATTTCTGAGTATAAAACAAAGCTCATCCCTAGAAAATTGTTGCAACAAAAATTGCAGGAGTTCTTCGAGTTAGGCAGAAAAGATGAAACAAACTGAAATAGGAAAAATCCCGGAAGATTGGGAAGTTGTTGAGATAGATGAGCTTTTGAATTATACAAAAGGAAAGAAACCAAGAGTAACTAGTGAATCACCCATTAATAGTTATCTCCCCTATTTATCAACAGAATATCTAAGAAATAATGGAAAAACTATTTTCTGTAAAGTCTCTGGCTACGAAGTTATTGTAGATACCGGCGAATTAATTTTATTATGGGACGGATCAAATGCAGGTGAATTTTTTATTGGTAAAAAAGGTATATTATCCTCAACAATGGTTAAATTCTCTCTCAAAAGAGATATTGACCAGAGCTATTTATTTTATGTTTTAAAAACAAAAGAGGGGTATTTAAGAGGACAAACCAAAGGTACTGGTATCCCTCATGTAGGAACAAAAAGCCATCGCCGAAGTTCTTTCTACTGTTGATGAAGCGATTCAGAGTGTTGATAGGCAGATTGAGAAGACTGAAAGGTTAAAAAGTGGAGTAATGCAGAAATTATTAACCAAAGGAATAGGACATAAAGAGTTTAAAGAGACGGACATTGGAAAGATACCTGAGGTATGGGAAGTAAAAAAGCTTGGCGATGTCTTAGAAATGTGTCAATATGGTTTATCTACTAAGCTAAGTGATATTGGTAAGTATCCTATTGTTAAAATGGATAATATAGAAAATGGAGAAGTAATATTAAAGAATGCTAAGCGAATTGATTTGGATGAAAAAACATTTAATAATTTTAAACTAAAATCAGGAGACATTCTATTTAATCGAACGAATAGCTACGAATTAGTTGGTAGAACTGGAATTTTTTTATCCGAAAAAGATTGTGTATTTGCTTCGTACTTAATTAGATTAAGAGTAAAAAGTGAATGTATTTACTCATCATTTTTAACTTATCTCCTGATACATTTTAATTCAGAGATTAGAAAGCTTGCTAGTAGGGCAGTCTCACAGGCAAATATTAATGCAACAAACTTACAAAAATTTTTAATTAAGACTCCACCTCTACAAGAACAAATAAAAATTTCTGAGATAAATCTTTTTTTTGACAAAAAACTTTCTCTTCAAAAAACAAAAAAACAAAAATTGGAAAAAATAAAACATGGATTGATGAATGATCTCTTAACAGGTAAGAAACGAGTTAATGTGGCGAGCTAAAATGGTTAATATTACGATTTCAAATACTCTCGATATCACACATTCAATTATTCAATTACTGATAACTATAATTGGGACTTTTATAGCAGTTTATGGAAGCATCTTAATTTTCAGAAGAAAAGAAGGAGAAGAGAGAAAAAAAGAACACTTAAATAGAATAAAACAGGAAGTGTTAAAGCCGTGGTCAGAAAATGACAACTTAGAACCTATTTTAGTAAACAAATCGTTGTTTGAGGATTTAAATAATCATTTTCCAACACTAATAGAGTTTAATAAAAAACTTCGTTCTTTAGAAGATAGCAAAAAAGAAATATTAAATAGTTTAATTGCCCAATTTAAAGATCGGTTCAAGTTAAAAGAAGTTTACCCTCATTTTGAATTTTATTTGTTTGAGCCAGAGCGAGAATATTTTAAACCAAGAATTGAAAATGATGAGTTAAGATGTCCTGGGTTTATAATCGCAAAAGGGAGTAAAGAGAAGTTGGATGAACTGAGTAAAGAACTTGATAGAACATTAAACAAACCTGTGAGTAAAGAATTAAGATCAGTGAAAAGTGAAATCCAGAAAGTTAAAGAGGAACTCAAAAAAGAAATTGAGTTTGTACAAAGCATAGAAAAATTAAATGGAAGTTCCATTTGCGAATTTATAAAATAAAAATGAAAATAATCAAAAAGTATGCTTACAAGTTAACTGAAGAAACGCTGGATAAAGACATTGACCAATTCATTCAAGATGCTAAAAAAGGGGGGTATCAATAATGCCAAACATAATGCAATTAAAAATAACCTTGCGGGATTCTCAACCGCCCATCTGGAGAAGAATAAAAATAAAAGATAATATCTCATTTCATAAACTCCATGAAATATTTCAGGTAGTGATGGGATGGACGAATTCCCATTTGTATGACTTTCAGGTTGATGGACAGCGGCTATCAGTCCCCAAATATTTTGATTGGGATGATAAGTTAATGGATTCAAGAAAAATCAGGATTAGTACATTAAAGCCGAGCCAAAAGTTTGACTATACCTACGATTTTGGTGACTGTTGGGAGCATCAGATCATCGTAGAAAAAATAGAACCAAATGAAATGGGGCTTCCTCATCCAGTATGTATTAAAGGAAAATTATCCTGTCCGCCTGATGATTGCGGGGGGATTGGGGGGTATTACCGACTTCTTCATGTTCGCCGGAATAAGAATCATCCAGAATATAAAGAGTTAATTAAAGAATGGCTGGGTGAGGATTTTGATCCTAATTATTTTGAGATAGAAGAGATAAACAAAGAGTTAATGGAACGGTTTATTGACGGCAGAACAAGATACTGGGTGATTGAAAAATAAAATGCCCCGCTTCACAGAAAAATCAGTAGTTGAAGACTACATTATTGAACAGCTTGGAAAGAAAGGCTGGATTTTTGTGCCGGCTAAAGAGCTAGATAGAGCCAGCTTTGAAGAACCATTACTCCTCAGAAATTTAATCCAAAAGATTAAGGAAATTAACTTGGTTGATATGTCAGATGCGGATATCAACACTGTAATAAACGAACTTAAATTCAAGCCAAGTTCGCCAGAAGGAATTAAACAGATTCTTCAATTCTTCAAAGAAGGAATTCCTATTAAGTTGGAAAAGGATAGGACATTACGAAAAATAAAACTGTTTGATCATCATAACATCCAAAATAATGAATTTATTGTAACAAGACAAGCAGTTTACACCGTAGGAAATAAAGAAATTAGAACAGACATCATACTTTATGTTAATGGAATTCCATTAGTGGATATTGAATGTAAAAATCCAGCGGGTTTTTCCGAGAATTGGTTTGATGCTTACAAACAAATCAAAAGCTATGAGCAAGATGTTCCAGAATTATATAAGTATGTTCAAATTGGGGTAGCTGCTGAGCAGATTGCGAAATACTTTCCGATAATTCCATGGCAGGAAGAGGTAAAGACGAGCGAGTGGAAAGAATTTGAGAAAGATTCAATAGATTCAACCATTGAATTATTTACTCCTCATCAATTGTTAGATATCATTAATAATTTCCTCTTTTATAGAATAGAATCTGGAGAAGCCACCAAAGTTCTGCCAAGATATATGCAATATAGGGCAGTAAACAAAGTAGTGAGTAGGGTAGTAAATCATATCAAAGGAAAAGAACCGAAAGACAAAGGGTTAATCTGGCATTGGCAAGGATCAGGAAAAACATTAGAAATGATTTTTGCAGCAAATAAGCTCTATCGCTCTGAAGTACTAGAAAATCCGTCACTATTTTTAATTATTGATAGGCAGGATTTAGAAAGACAACTTTATGAAGAATTCACCGCTCTGGATTTAACATTACCTGAAATTATTAGTTCGGTTAATGAAATGCAAAGAATGATTCTACATGGCAATGGGAAAGGTAAAAGAGGTATCTTTATTACATTAATCCATAAGTTTAGGCCAGAAGAGTTAGATTCTTTAAGAAAAGAACTTGAGAAGATGTCTGAAAAGCAAGAAACAATTCTCACTCGAAGAAATGTTGTAGCATTTATTGATGAGGGCCACAGAACACAATACGGAACACTTGCAGCACAGATGCGTTCCATATTAAGAAATACTTTTTTCTTTGCATTTACCGGAACTCCCATCTCTAAGCCAAAACTAGGAGTAGATACTTATGAAGTTTTCAGCTATCCGCCTGAAGAAAAATATCTGGATAAGTATTTCATTACCGATTCTATTAATGACGGCTTTACCGTAAAAATTGCTTATCAAGCGAGATTAGAAAAAGAAGTTCATTTGAAGAAAGAAATGCTGGATGCATTCTTAGAGATAGAATACGACGAACTTCCAGAAGATATTAGAGAAGATGTTAAAGAAAGTGTGAAGAAAAAGATTAATTGGATGAAAGCCTATTTGGAAAACCCAGAAAGAATTGCTAAAATAGCAGAAAATATTGCTGAGCATTTCAAAGAGAATGTTAATGGAAAGTTTAAAGCGATGGTTGTAGCTGTGAATAGAGAAGCATGCGTAAACTACAAAAAAGAATTAGACAAACATCTTCCTCCACAATATTCTGAGATTGTTATGAGTTACGGATTAACGAGAAAAGAACCTCAAATAACTCAATGGTATGTTAAGGAATCAACTGCTAAATATGGAAAAGACTATGAGGAAATTAAGAAAGATGTAATTGAAAAGTATAAAGAGGAAGAACTTCCTAAAATTCTTATTGTAACAGATATGCTTCTTACTGGATTTGATGCTCCAGTATTACAGACGATGTATCTGGATAAGCCTCTAAAAGAGCATAGATTACTTCAGGCAATTGCAAGAACAAATAGGCCCTATAAAAACGTTAAGGAAGCGGGCTTAATTATTGATTACATGGGAATTTTGAAAGAATTTAAGAGAGCATTTGAGATTTATAGCAAAGAGGAGATAAATGGAGCATTGTTCAGTTTGGATGATTTAAGAAACGATTTTGTCAGAATATTAAGTGGATTACTGGAGATGTTTAAAGACGTTCCCAAGAATGAATACGACCGCAAAACCCTATTAAAAGCTATCGAGATATTGACGTCTGATGATGAAAAAAGTAAGAAATTTGTAGAGGAATATAAGCATCTTCAAAAAATATTTGAATTACTCGGTCCAGATACAATAAAAGCAGAGAAGTTTTCTGACTTCCAGTGGCTAACTGCAATTTATATCTATTATACTAGGATGGTTTTAAGAGAACAACCTCAAGATAATCGATTTGTGAATAAATATTTTCAGAAAACAATCAAGTTTATTCATAAAAGTACCAAACTTGAAGAAATTCAGAAATCTTTACCATTAATTGAGTTTGATAAAGATTATTTTATAAAATTAGAAGAACATTTTAAAACCAAAGAAGAAAAAGCAGCGAACATTGTTTTTACGCTTAACCGATTTATTCTTGTTGATAAACATAAAAATCCCGTTTCAGAGAGTTTAACTGATAAAGTTTTCAGACTACTGCAATTATGGAAAGAAAAAACCAAAGATTATGAAAAAGTATATAGGGAGGGTATTAAAGTAATTAAAGAATTTATGCAGCTTTCTCAAAGACAAAAAGAATTAGGTTTGAACAAACTAGAATATTCATTACTTCTTGTCCTAGAAGATTGCTTTAGCAAAGAAGAAGATTTTACTAACGACATTAAAGAGTTATCAGAAGAATTAAAAGAAGTTACGTTTAGTGGATGGATTTCACAGCCAACAGCACAAAAGAATGTAGAGAGAACATTGAGAAAATTTATTCGAAGATATGTTAAGAAATATAATTTAAGTTTTGAAGATTTAAACAAGTTATATATTAAATTGATTGACCGTGTGAAAGCCTATGCACAAGAAAATTAATATTTATGATTTGGAGGTAGAATATGATGTTGATTATAGAGATATTAGATATCCTCGTTTAGAGTTTAGAACTGGAAATTTATTACTTGTTCTCCCAAAAAACACAAAAGATCATAAAGAGGTGATTGACAAGCATAAGAATTGGATTTACAGAAAGAACTCAGAAATTATCTCCTCTTTAAAAGAAAGTAAAGATAAAAAGTTAGTAATGGATAGAACTGCCGAAGAATTTAAAGAAATTGTTAAGAATAAAGTCAATCTTTTTTTATTAGAATGCGATTTAAATATTAATGGTGTCAATTTTAGAAATATGAGTTCTAAGTGGGCTAGTTGTAGTTCACAAAAAAATTTAACGATAAATACTCTTCTAAAATATTTGCCAGACAGATTAATTGATTATGTTGTTTATCATGAAGTTATGCATCTAAAAGAAAGAAAGCACAACGAAAAGTTTTGGGGTATAGTGAATAAGAAGTTTTGCGACCATCAAAAGATAGAGAAAGAATTGTTCTTATACTGGTTTCTAGTTCAGGATTTAATTAAAAATAGTGGCAAACCCCCCGCAAACCTTTATATACCTATCCTCTTTCCCTGTTCTTGAAAAAAGAGATGGATGACGAAGTTAATTGGGTGCATGTGAAGATACTGGTAGGTTTCCTGCTAGTTAGCGCTTTATTTGGTTATGCGTTCTATTCTGATTATGTTAACAATTACGAAGATAATTCTTTAACCGGCTACGTTGTATTTGAAGGCGGAACTAAAGTCAGCACCGAAAAACTATCTCCAGAATTAGTGCAGGAAATACGCTCCGGAAACAATGAGCCAAAAATTATAATCGTATTAGAAGATACCATAGGAACTACTTCGGCTGACTTAGAACAGCGTAAAGATGCCATCCAAGAAGTACAGCAGGAAGTAATTGCTGAGCTGGAAAGCAAAGTCGAAGTGTTAACCCCGGAAGAAAAGCCGGAAATAATTACCACCGAAGGGACTGCTTCAGAAGAAGAATTAAACATAGGAATCGCTCAGGAAGCCTTACCTGAAAGTGAAATCATCCAGATGCAGGAGCAGGAAGCCGATTTTGAAGTTACCCAAGAATTCTCCACGGTAAATGCTTTTGCTGGAGAAGTAAAAACTGCCGAAGCACTAGCAGAGCTAGTTAATAGCGACAAAGTCAAACAGATTCTGTTAGATTATCCAGTTGAAGTTAGCTTGGACCAAAGTGTCCCCAGAATAAACGCAACTTTAGTATGGAACCTTTCCGTAAACAACAATTCCATTGACGGCTCTGGTGAAACTATCTGCATCGTAGATACCGGAATAGATTATACTCATCCAGCGTTAGGCGGATGCGCTCCGGTAACCTATCAATTAAGCGGAACGGTAGCTAATTTATCCACACCGGTAGAATCTGCTCATCCCTATAATGACAGCATGGATTACACCTGGAAGATTAATTTATCCGGATATACTAACATAGCCGTTCACTTTGCTAACTTCTCTCTGGAAGCCATGCCTAGCGGAGGAGATACAACGGATAGAATTTACATTTACGACCAAAACAACAATACTCTAGCTATCTACAAAGAAAGTGATACTGATGTCTGGACTCCGCATGGAATTGGAGATACAATTTACGTGCGCTTAGTCAGCGATAGCTCAGTTACGGATTATGGATTTTATATTGACCAAGTGATTAACGGCACTACTAATACGACTATGAATTGGAGTTCCTGTTCTAAAGTCATTGGGGGATGGGACACTTACAATAACGACGCTGATCCTAAAGACGACCATGGACATGGGACCCATGTAGCTGGAATTGCTGCTTCCACTAACAATACTTATCGGGGTGTAGCTCCTGGTGCAAATTTAATTGGAGTTAAAGCATTAAGTGCAGCCGGCGGAGGCCATTCTTCAGATGTAGTAGCCGGAATGGATTGGTGTGTGCAGAATGCCAATAAATATAATATCTCCATTATCAGCATGAGTTTAGGATGCAGCGGAAGTAGTTGTGTACATTATCAGAGTTACTGCACTGGAGATTTAACTGCTAGTGCAGTAGCAGCAGCTTACACCAAAAATATATCCGTGTTCATCGCATCAGGAAATTCAGGATGGACTGACGGGATATCTAATCCTGCCTGTGTGCAATATGCTATACCTATAGGAGCAGCAGATGGAAATGAGGCCATAATATATAATCGAGGAAGCCTGCTGAAATTACTGGTGCCTGGAACCGGCATTGATTCTACTACGCTTAACGGGGGCTGGATTTCATTAAGCGGAACTTCTATGGCTACTCCTCATGCTGCGGGAGCTGCTGCTTTATTCAGAGAATATTGGAAAGCAGTGTATGGAACAAATCCAACTCCCGCACAAATATTAAGCAAGTTCTCTGCAACCGGAAAAGTAATTAGTGATACGGGCTCAGGATTGAATTTTTCCAGGATAGATGTGTTCGCTGCGGTAAAGCCAATTATTAATTTTACTTCCAGCATGAGTGCTAATGGAAGTGTTATCTCCGTAAATAGTTTGTGGATAAATGTTACTTCAGATGTGCCATTATCTTCTGCTAGATTAGATTGGACTAATGCCAATGCAACCACTTTCAATTACACTCTCACTAATTATTCTTCCACCAACTTTTATTACAACTTAACCGGATTAAATAGCGGCACTTACACTTATCGCGTTTACGGAAATGACAGCTTAACTGAAGCATACACTGAAACCAGAGCCGTAACCATTAATTATACCACCACATCTATTCCTACACCAATACAGCTTACAATCGCTTCTCCTGCAAATAATACTTACCATCGGGCTTCATTCGCATTAAATATCTCTTTAAACTCAACCAATTCCAGCCTAGCCAATATTTCATCTTTAACTTATAACTTTACTAACAGTTCTGGACTAAATGTATTAAGTAATTCCAGCGGAAGTTTAAACGTCGCCAATTATTCCCTTAGTCATCAGATAATTGTTGCTGGAAATCCGTTTGGAATTAGTGCTCTTCCCCCAGAGCAGAACAACAGCTTAGGTGATGGCAATTATACTTTAAGCATTGTTGCCAGCGATACTTTAGGGGGAAATAGCAGTACGCAGTATAAAATAATGATAGATACTATTGTTCCTTCGATTTTAAATATAAATTGTACCTCTGCAACATTGTACACCAATGAAAGCATCACTTTCCGAGCCAATGTAAGCGATTTGAATTTGAATTCTTCCGGAGTAATATTCAGCTTGAATTATAGCGGCAACTGGAGCAATTATTCCATGAGCCAACAGAATGACAGCTTATTCAATTACACTCTGATGGCTAACACTTTTAGCGCAAATACTACACTTTACTACCAAGCCTATGCGTATGATTTGGCTGGAAATGTTAATTCATCAGGAATTTTAAATGTAAGCGTAATTTTTGTTAATGCGACTAACACTACTTCAGACCTAACTTCATTGATTAACAATATTACTTCCCCGCGAACTAATGAAACAGTTATAGAAGTAGGAAATACAACCTTATTTAATGCCACTACCAATATTACTGGAAACTTAACTTATTTATGGGGCTTTGGTGATGGAACTAATGCAACCAGCTTATCCATTAACAAACAATATAATGTTACGGGAAATTATAATGTTACGTTAAATATTTCAAATAATTCCACTTCAGTAATTCTAAATTTATCGGTTGTTGTAAATGACACTCAAGCCCCCACCATTACTTCAGTCAGTTATTCTTCTACGGTGCATCTGGGCAAAGATAAAACCCAATTAGTCAATGCTACTTTGTTTGATTATTCTAATTTGTCTTCAGTTAAGCTGTATTATAAAAGTGCCGGAAGTAATTCATTCACCCTTGAAGCGATGGATAACTTTACTACCACTCATGCTAAAAATTACACTTACAATTTTACGGTAATCTCTTGTTCGGATGGAACTAAGAATGGAGATGAAAGTGAGGTTGATTGCGGCGGCTCGTGCAGCGCTTGTGTAGTAAATACCACTACGACAACTCCTGCACCAACACCAGCCAAACCAGCAGAAACGCCTAAGAGTGCAGCAAATACCGTAAGCACGGCTGCGGTTCCAGCTGCTCCGGTAGAAGCGGTGCAGAAAAACATCACTCCGGTAAACTGGACTACTGATCTAAAAGCCAGTGAAGTGAGTAAGCGGGAAAAGGCGCTGTATATCTTAGGAGGAATATTGATATTTCTATTAGCAATTTATGCTTTGATTGTGATGAGAAGGTAAAGATAAAAAAAGGTAAAGAAGAAACTAAAAACAATCAATACGCCAATGACTTAATCTTATCCTGATTAAACCCAACAATCACATCGCTGTCAGTCTGGATCACCGGAACTCTGCGCTGACCGGTTAAGCTGATAACGTGTTCTACCAGTTCAGGAGTGTTAACCAAAACTTCGTCAAAGTCAATATTCATCGCCTTTAAGTAGCTCTTAACTACCTTGCATTCAGGGCAAATTTCCGTAGTATAAATCTTGAGCTTCATCTGCTGAGCGAAATCCAACTCCTATTTAAAGGTTGTTGAGAACTGAGAAGTTGTACTGTTTTGATGTTGGCAAGGATTAAAATATTTAAGAGAAAAGGTAAAGATTAAAAGTTACAATTAAAAGAATCATAACCTAAAAACATTCTAAGAACTAACTTAAGTTGCCTGGAGCTTTCTTCTGCGCTTGGCTTTCTTTATCTTCTTGCGCTGCCATTTCCAGCGCATCTGGCCTTTTTTCTTCCAGCGGCGTGAGCTTCGTTTCATTATGTTTCTGGAAAATAAGCAAAGGCTTTATAAAGTTTTCTTATTTTGCTCATTAAAAAGAGGTGCCCAACATGATAATAACTACCTGCGGAAATTCCGCCCAAATAGCCCAAAAACTAGCTAAAAAACTTAACGCCAAGTTCTCTCCATTAACTATCGCTTCCTTTCCCGATGGCGATTTATACCTCAAGTTCAACTGCGATGTAAAAGGACACGAAGTAGTTCTCGTCCAATCATTCCAGCCGCATCCTGATCAATCGTTATTTGATGTCGTATTCGCGGCGGAAACAGCCAAAGACTTAGGCGCAAAGAAAGTAACTTTAGTCGCACCATATTTAGGCTATATGCGGCAGGATAAGCGCTTCAATGCCGGAGAATGCATTTCCAGCCGGGTGATGGCTAAACTGCTCAACAATTCCATTGATAAGTTGATAACCATCGACCCGCATTTGCACCGCTACAAATCGCTTAAAGAGATTTTTAAGATTCCGGCGATTAAGCTTAGCGCCAATCCGTTGATTGCAGAATACATTAAGAAGCATTTCTCTAAAGAAGTAATTATCGGTCCGGATTGGGAATCATTCCAATGGGCTGAAGATATTGCTAAACACATCAACGTCCAGGCTACGGTGCTAAAGAAAACTCGCTTTTCCTCCCGGCATGTAGAAGTTAAGATGATCCATCCGGTAATAATCCAAGATAGAAATGTGATAATTGTGGATGACATTATCAGTACCGGGCATACTATTGCTGAAGCAGCTAAAGATGCGAAGAAGAAAGGCGCCAAAAATATTTATGCTTTAGGCGTACACGGATTATTGGTAGAAAATGCTCTGGATAAGCTAAGGAAAGCCGGAGTTAACGGAGTGGTAACCACAAATTGCATTGAGCATCCCAGCAACAGAATTGACGTTACTCCCCTGATAGTAGAAGCGTTAAAGAAAAGATAAACAAATCAAAATTATTGTTTTTACTTCTTCTGCTCGGGCTTCGGCTTTTGTGCCGGCACCTGCGGAACTAATTTCTGATATTTCATCTTCAAATCAGCCAGAATTCCAAACTTTTTCTTTAAGTCATCCAAGTCCCGGCAAGGAACGATTAAAGTGTTTAGCTCAATTTCAATGGCTTTTTCGGTGGGGGTTATCTTAGCTTTAGCTACTTCCTTCTTGGGAAATATGCTTAGGGCCTCTTCTAATTGTACTTTATTTTCCACCTGCCATACTTCCCGGCACACATGCAGCTGGTGCTGGCTGTTGTAAGTCTTGAATAAAATTCCCATAGTGCCTCTAAAGTAAACGCTGGCTTATAAACTTTTGGGAGAAAAGGGTCTGATTTAAAGCTCCGTGATGGGGTATTCTGAAATTAACCAAATATTAGCCCTTATTTCTGGTGGAACTTAAAATATTTTTTTACTGTTTGTCGTCGAAAACGAAAAATATATAAACCTCTTCTTCGTCGCTAAAGTTAAACAATAACGACAAAAAAGAGGTATTTACACAATGAAAGCAATTCATCCAAACTTAATAAATTTTTCTGCTTTTGAAATAGCAGGTTTGTTTTCTAATAAAGTGATAATTTCACATACAGGTATTGTTCATACTACAAGAACAAACTGTTGTACTTGTGAAAAAGTGTGTAATTACAATGGTTCCTCAAATAAGGGCAAACACATTTTGAGTAAAAGTAGCAATGCTTTCTTCCGGAAAGGGCAACAGTATTGCTCTATTTGTGATAAAACTATCCAAGTAGAGAATGAATGGCTTGATGGAATTATTGGTTCTTTGAATCAATTCATTGTATCTCAAGTATTGAGCCTCTCAGAGCAATTATCTGAGGAAGAGATTGTTAACCATCTAAAAAAAACGATGAGTATTAAAATTTCTAAGAGCACAATCCACAAGATTGTGGATAAATCTAACGATGAGTTTGAAAATATTGAATTCGAATATGAAATCAAAGACCACTTTTATGGTTATGACGAACAGTATCTCACAATTGATGGTAAAAGAGCATATCGATTAGTCTTTTTTGATTTGAAAGAAAATAAGATAATCTATGAGAAAATTCATTACCATTTTTCCAAGAAAATTTTGAAGCAAATACTTGCTGAAGTATTCGGTGATAAAATACCCAAAGGATTTGTAGTCGACATGAGACTTGAGTATCCAAGTGCATTTAAAGAGGTTTTTGGAAGAAAAATAAAGTTACAGTTTTGTGTATTTCATCTTAACAAACTGATATTAAAAGAATACCAGGAAAGCCTTAAAGTTGGTAAGAAAGTGAAATGGAGTTTAATGGATTACTATAACCTGTACTTGTTGTTTAATATATTCTACAATCGTAACTTTGAACTGAAAAGATTGAAGAAATTGATGGAACACTTCAAACAATTTAAAGCAAACTTAACTATTGAGAAAGTTAAGTTTTACGTCCATAAATACAAGATTAATTGCAAAACAGTTGAAAAACAAAAGCAAGAAATGATTGAGATTATGGAAAAGAAACTGATGAAATCGTTCAGAAGAATCCTGCACGATAAGAAGAACATTAGAAGAAGACGTAAAGAAACCCTACCAATAAGATCAACTGAATCTGCAAAGAAAATTTTTGCTAGAATTTATGGGGAAATAGCTCTATTTCCTAAAGAATTACGAAAGAGAATTGAAAGAATCAAAGAAAATTTTGAATATTTTATAGCTTCAGAAGGGGAAATTCTCACAAATAACAAATTAGAGGGATTTTTTGGATCAACCCTGAAGAAATTTAGGAAGAAGGGTAGGAAAAGTTTGCTTAGTTTCTCGGCATTGCTAAAAAGGAAAAGAGCAAAGCAAGAAGGAAAAAAATATTTCAGAAAGTTTACTGTGTTTGATTTAGCACAGATATTTGCCGTGCTGGGTTTATTCGACGGTTAAATTTTCTCAATTTAACAAAAATAAACTAGCGAGAGCCATGAAAGAATGGAAGAAATTAAGTGAATTTTGAGTTTAAGATAGTTAATGAAGTGGTTTAAGAAAAAAAAATGTTAAATTTTGTATTTTTTTTCTTGGTATATGAAAGTTCCATGAGAAATCATTCATTATTTTCAAAAATTGACCTCTTTTCACGGAATTAAAAATCAGACCCAGATAAAAGAAAACTTTTTAAACACCAGCTGTTTTAAGAGGAAATATAATAATTTAAACCAAGGGAGGTGGATATAAAATGGTAGGAAAATCAGTAACGAATAAGCTGATTGCGTATTCGTTTACGGTAGGAGTAGTAATC
>JACRPH010000084.1 GCA_016214025.1 Candidatus Woesearchaeota archaeon | reverse complement strand
TTACACACAAAAAAGATTACTCTTGGCAGATATTCAAAGAAAATAAATACTTCATTTTCCTGACCCAGAGTGTATAATGCTTCATCCCTCTTTTTCATATTAAGCAACTACTAACTAAACGATTAGTTTTTGCTTTTTGTCGAACATAGTTACATAAAGTATATAAACATATAAGCAACTACCACTAAAATGTTTGTCTTAAAGAGAAAATTTAAGAAAGTGAGTGGAATTAGAACTTATCATTATATCGTTGAAACCGTGTACATCGAGAGCAAGCCCAGAAATAAAATATTGAAATATTTAGGAACGGCAGAGAATATTCTTGAGAAGTTTAAGTTTTGGGATAAAAACAATTAATTCTTACACACAGCTTACATACATGGAAGATTTATAAATAAATATCTACTTCTCTACTTAAAGAGGTACATCCCCATGAAAATACTAACCATACACGCGGATTTTATCGAATTTGAATCTAAGAAGAAAGCGATTAAAGATGCAGAAGAGATTCCTGAAAAAGCAGGGAAGAAACGTATCGAAGAATGCTTAGTGGTATTTACAGCGGTGGAAAAAAGAGATGAAAGCAATATTCCCGGAACGGTACAGCAGTATCTGAAAGAGATTAAAGACATCGCTTCCCAAGTTAAAGCAGTTAATATTGTGTTATATCCTTATGCCCATCTAAGCTCCAGCTTATCCGCTCCAAAGAAAGCAGAAGAAGCGCTGAAAGAAGCGGAGAAACTGTTATCGGCAGATAAATCATTTAAGGTAACCCGAGCGCCATTTGGCTGGTACAAATCGTTCAACATTTCCTGTAAAGGACATCCTCTTTCTGAATTGAGCCGGGAATTTACGGCGGAAGGGAGAGTGGGTGTAGGGGTTAGTGCTGGTGCGGACATAGTTCAAGCATCGTCCGCTCCCAGCCTGAAAAGAGAAGCTAAAGACGAACCGTTTGTGCTGGAAACAAAGAAGCTAACTGAAGAAGAAAAACTAAAGCTCTCTGCTACTATAGTTACCGCTAAAGCCGTTAAAGAGTTATATCCCAATGCGGAAGTAGGCGGGATTGGCTTTTATCATGAACAAGCTTATGTAGATGTAGCTGGTGTAAAACTAAAACCTGATGATTTTCCTAAGTTAGAAACCCAAGCCCAAAAAATTATCGGGAAAGCATCTAAGTTTGTGCTAGCCGATAAAAAAGCAGTATTAAGCTCGCTTCAACAGCAAATTAAGCTGGATTTAGGAAAGGAAGCTGTTGCTTATAGTTTAGGTAATCTTACAATAATCCCCCCATTCAAAGAGCCTTTTGTTTCATCAACTAATAAAATCAGTGCGTTAAAGATACTAAATCTTTCTAGTGTGTATTGGAAAAATAATTCAACCAATCCACAGCTGACTAGAATATATGGTGTGGCATTTGATTCTGCCCAGAAATTGGATGCATACTTTAAACTGCAGGAAGAAGCCGAAAATCGTTCACATCTCAAAATCGGAAAAGAGCAGGGATTATTTGTGATTTCGGAATTGGTCGGCGCAGGATTGCCATTATTAGCTCCAAAAGGAATGATTATCAGAAATGAATTAGTTAAGCTTCTGTGGGAATTACATCAGGATAAAGGTTACCAGCAAGTCTGGACACCTCATATCGCCAAAGAAATTCTCTACAAAACCAGCGGGCATTGGGACAAGTTTGGTGATGAATTGTTCAAAGTTAAAGGAAAAGTGGATGACTTTATTTTGAAACCAATGAATTGTCCGCATCATATGCAGATTTTCAGTTCTTTTAATTTGAGCTATAAAGATATGCCGGTGCGTTATTTTGAGCCGGCTACGGTTTATCGTGATGAAAAGTCCGGGCAATTATCTGGATTGATTAGGGTAAGATCCATTACCCAAGATGATGGGCATCTCTTTTGCCGCGTTTCCCAGATTAAAGCCGAAGTACATACTATTGTAGAAATAATTCATAAGTTCTATAGTATCATTGGCATGAATAAAGATTATTGGGTGCGGTTATCTGTCCGGGGAGAGGACAAAACTAAGTATTTGGGTTCTGATGAAGTCTGGAATAAAGCAGAAGAAGCGTTGGAAAAGGCAGCTAAAGAAATGAAGTTGCCTTACCGCCGGATTATGGGAGAAGCAGCTTTTTACGGCCCAAAATTAGATTTCATGTTTAAAGACGCTTTAGGCAGAGAATGGCAATTAGCTACTATACAATGTGATTTTAATTTGCCTGAACGATTTGATTTAAGCTACGCCAATGAAAAAGGCGAAAAAGAACGCCCCGTTGTCATTCATCGCGCCATTACTGGAGCTTTGGAACGGTTTATGGCGGTAATGATTGAACATTATGGGGGGAAATTTCCTTTATGGTTAAGTCCAGTTCAGATAAAAGTTGTCACCGTCACCGACAGAAACATTCCCTTTGCAGAAAAAGTTCTGGAGCAGTTGAAAGAGCAGGGCTTCCGGGCAGAATTAGATGCCAGTGCTGAAACTATCGGCAAGAAAGTCCGGGAAGCGCAGTTGGAGAAAGCGAATTATATCATTACTATCGGCGACAAAGAAGTAGAGAAGAAGACTTTAGCGGTGCGCACCAGAAACGGAAATGTTAAGTTCGATGTGAAATTAGCAGACTTCATGAAGCAGCTGGAAGAGGAGAGAAAGGGAAGGAAGTGAAATAAACACTCCGAAAGTGAGAATTTTAATCGCAGTTTTCTCCCAAGATGTAAAGTTGCCAATGAACTAGGTAGGGGAATTCTCTTTTCTCCCGCTTAATAAAGTCATTCAGGTTTTTCGGGAATTTCTCCCCAGATAATTTTCTTAAGTTTTCTGCATTACAGTCTATGGGATAAATTCCCTCTTCAAAATCAGGGTAAGAAGTGTTGCAGTCCACCCCTAACCATTCCTGCAATTGCTTTCTGTACTCCACAACCTCGTCCAAAGTAGCGCTTCCACCCATCCCGCAGTCTGACTCCAGCCAGTGCTGAGTGATTTGCTGGAGCTTATCCACTAGCTCCGGCCGCGGCTTTAGGATAGTGCCGTACATATAATGCTGGTGACACCCATGCCCGGCAGTCTGGTGGGCAATCCCCTGCCAAATTCTCTTCCCTTTGAAATCGCACTTCTGCGGCACGGCCAGAACTAAAGCGGGAAGCTCTGCTTCATTAAGGTACTGGCAATCGGCATATTCAGTTTTTTTAGGCATTTCTTACCCTAAACAGGGCGGGGTTTATGAAAGTTGTGAAAGAATGGTGAATAAAAATGAAAATACTGTTTGGGCATATTATTAAAAATTGAGAGATAGAAGCGCCCCCCGCAGGTCCCGCAGAGAAGTCAGGATTAAGAAAATATAACTCCAGCTAAGGGCTTCTTCCCCATTCTTGCAAGAGAGGGATTTTTCCCTAAACTCCTGCACTAATTTAATTGTGTCATGATAATACTCATTTACTTTTTCTAGGGTTGGTGTGTAAAATAGTGAGGGTAATAAAGCTACTTGCCAGTTGATTTTCTCCAGAAGAAAGATAACTTTAGGCTCAATTTTCTTCATCTTTATCTTTTGGGAAAGGCTAAAGCCAATAGGCAAACTGATTACTTCGGCACCTATTCCAGTCAAGGATAGAGCAAAACTCTGGTAGGCCCAAGTTATGGTTTCCAGTTGCTTGATGATTTGAAAAATATTTCCAAGATAATTATAACCTATGGGCAAGTTTTTGTTGATAATTCTCCGGCAGAAATCACCGTTCTTATGGAAAGTGCGGCGGTTGGAGATTAATTCAGCCAGCTTTTCCCGGTTACCAGTTTTGGCAAATTCTAAAGCATTATTGGCTATTTCTGTAGCAAGGTAAAATACTCTTCTCAGCACCGGCTCAAATTCTTTTTCATTAGTTTCAGCTAAATCTTTAATCACCAGGCGGTCTTTGGTTTCTTCTAAAATAGAATAGCCCAGGCAGGTATAAGCCAAAACGTTTTCCACATCTCGTTTCTCTTTTTCGGAGGAGTATTTGGCAATAATTTTATCGTATCCTGCTTTGTAAGCAGTAGTAATGAGGTGGCGGGGATAATACCTGAATTTGCTCAGGTCAATAGTTATTTCCTTTAGTTTTTTCTCTGGTAAGCTGGCGCCGATTACCAGACCATTGTTTTCACCCGCGCTTACTTCAATTTCATCCCCTTTATGGAGGTCTCTCTCCTTGCACCACTTGCTGGGCAAACTTATCATTAAAGTGCTGGGTCCGATACGGGCAACTTTGCGTTTCATTTCTTCTCGCATAAGTGGAAATAGTCCTACTATATAAATATTTCTTTTGTTATAATAATATTAATGCATAATTATAATATAATGGGTAAATATATATAAACGCTACTTATCAAGAATAACACCAATGACGGAAAATGAAATGGGGAGGATAAACAATGTCCAGATCGTTAGCTAAAGATACCAAACCAATTAACCAGAATTTAGGGAAAATAATTGATCAAGCTGGACCTCTGCTTGCCAGCAAGACGGGATTAACGGCCATCAAGCACGGGTTAATTGCTGCCGGCTCTTTTTGCCAGATGGGTGAGGAGATGAAAACGCTAGAAGAAACAGTGAAAAAAGACCCCGCGCTTCCTTCACTTCAGGACCAAGAGCATTATCTTTATCAAGCAGCTGGGGAAATCGTTACTTACGGCACCAAAAGAATTATTGAGAAATATTTGTAAAAAAAATAGTTGGTTTGATAACTAAACTAATGGAGAAATAAAATGGTAAGTTTAAAAGACTTAATAGCAGGACTGCCGGATAAAAAAGCATTAGCTGCTTCCGATAAATCGGGATTCTCCGAGCTTCCGAATTTGGAAGAAATAGATTCTTTTCTGGAGGAAATAAAAACACCTAGAAAAAAAACACTTAAAGAAATACTTGAAGAAATAGGGGTGCGTATGGAAAAAAATATGAAAGTGTTGCCCCCGCCTGAAGAACAACCCAGTTCTGAACCTCCATCTTCTGAACCCCCCTCAATAGAGAAAAAGCTTCTGGACTATCAAAAAGCCATCGATGAGCTTGCTAATCGTGCGAAAAGCGGTACGTATGTTTTCCTGGATAATATTTTTCCAATTCCTCTCGCTAGGAATGAATTTTATGGTTATGGTGGTGTGGATGTTAATGAACCACGATATTCTATTAAATATCCTCTCATTAAAACTTACAGCCAAGCCCTCTCTTTCTGGCGGGAATTACTCCGAACCAACAAAAACCACATTTTTATACCTCAAGAATGCTGGGCTCAGGCTATGGCCGGAAAAACCTGCTTGGAAAGAACTGAGAGAGATGAGCGCAGAAGCAATTTCCTACTGGGGAAAGGACTTTTTCCAATTAACCCAGAAGTAGAGCAGTATCTTCAGGAATTTGCTGGTTTAAAGAATAATTGTGGACAAGAGAAAGCCATTGAGTATGACGATGTCGGAAACATCTTTTATGTGTGGCATGAAGATCGGCATGCTTATGATTCACTTGTTTCTCTGGTTATTAAGATTTCCGAGAGGGGGGGCTTAAAACGAAAGCGTAATGGAAATGTTCACCGAAACGATGCTCACGCAGACGAAGTTTTAGTGGCTTCAGCAGTTTATCAAACGATTAAAACAAAATCGCCTTGCTTAATTGTCAGCAATGACGGAGACATTGACCGAATTCGCCAGGCCTATCTAAACCAATTTGAACATGATAACCCCCAGAAAGAACCGTTGAACGTAGACTTTTATAGAATGGCTCGGTTGGATGATTAACTGGGTGGCTACAGCATGATTAGTTATGGTTAGAGCAGCAAAGGAAATATAACCTGTACGGGATAGAAATGATTTAATAACAGCGGAGATTTAAGCATAAATAAGACGAGTGGAGGATGAAAAATGGAAGATTTAACTGACTTATCCGACAAAATAGAGCTATTAATTGGCTTTAGAACATTTACCGTTAATCAAGAGAGCCGCACCAGTAAACTATATGAAATTGTAAGGGATGAAGACACTGGAGAATGCAAACAATGTCTCAGCATAACCGGTTGGAATAATTCTGAAGGAAGCATTTCCAGTACGTTAGCGACTCACTTGAATTCTAAGTCACGGATCTTAGAAGCAGTTTATCTCCCTAATTTGAAGAGCATAGGTAAAAATACAGTAAAACAAGAAGAAGAGCACTTAGAAAGCGCATTTAGAATAGTACAACACGGCGATGGTTATGCAATGGTTGACTGGAAGAAGAAAGAAATAACTCACAAAGAAACGATTGACAATGCCGTAAACACTATTTTAAAGCAATGTGCTTCTGCTTTTGAGGAAATGGAAGTGGAAAAACAGATTAATGTTTATTTAGAAGCAAAAGGGCTTTAAATTAATTGATGAATGAATCTAAAAACTGGAGGCAAATAAAAATGGAAATTTACGCTGAGTTAGAAAAATTGATAGCCACTCTGGAAAACACGAACCCAAAAGAGTGGACTATCCCTGAAGCAGGAGCGAGCAATAAATATTCTACTATGGTAGGAGGTTGCACTTATGTACTATCTCGAGAAAAGCCAGAACAGAGGGTATTCAAAGCTATATCCCCTGACACTCTAGAAGTGGAAAATATTGATGTTTCTCTTCCTTCAACTTATCACGTAGAGGTTAAAAAAGGAGATGCTATCTCCCAGAATTTTGAAGTAAAGCCATTTATCTCTGGTTCAGAGGAAACTTACCAAAAAGTGGACGCCCTGTTTAAGAATCTCGAGAGGGGTAACTAAAAAGGAGAATAAAAGTAGCGAACTAATTTGGAAGGGTGAACTAAAATGGGTTATATCAGAGTGAGTGCGGCAAGTCTAGCACGAATAGAATTAGATGGAAAACTACTTTTAGTTCTGAATAGGGCAAGGCTTCAGGCTGAAAGAAAGATATATACTCCTTTTGGTGGAGCTTTAGAATTTTATGGACTTGCAAGACCGTTTCTGGTGAGTATAGGAGCAGATTTTGAAAAAGATAATGATATTAGGTTTGTAATTTTTGAGGAGGGATTACCAAAATTTGAAAATTGGTTTTATCAACAAATAGAAAGAGAGAGTTCTCCATATAGAGAATTAAGAGAAGAACTGGTTAATGAAGAAGGAGTATTGCCAAATTTACCAAAAAGTGCTGTGAATTTAGAATATCTAACCACAACTACTGGGAGAGCAGTTACTGATAGGCCTGGTCAAGAAGGTAAAGTTACGCAAAGATTTTTTGAAATATATAGGGCAACTTTTAACCATGAATATAAGCAAATGTTAAGAACGGCTTTAGCACAGTTAGATACGCATTTGGGGCTTGTTACTGAAAGAGAAATTATTGTCGGAGTATCTGACTCGGGAATAGAAATTGCAACAAATTGTAAGCCAATGATTTAACCTCTCACACCAGATAAATCCCTTCCAGCGCTTTCTTTATTATTCCCTCGCAGTTCTGCATCTTATTCCACACCCGCATATCCAAAGAAGCTTTCCGAATCTGCCCAATCTTATCCAGAATCTGAGAGAATAATCTAACTTATCCATAAATTATCTGCTTGGTAATATCCACCAAATCTTTACAATCTCTTTTTAATTCATTAATCTTAGCTTCGTCTTTGACTGAAATCTGTGCTCCATAAGTATAATTTCGTATTTCCATTCCGGTCTATGACCGGTGGCGTAAAATTCTTGTAGTTTAACGTATTTCTAAAGAAAGAAGACAAGAAACAAAAGCCATTAGGCCCTTGTTTTCCTGTAAACAAGCCTTGTTTAGCGGTAGC
>JACRPH010000082.1 GCA_016214025.1 Candidatus Woesearchaeota archaeon | reverse complement strand
GAGAGGGTTAGGAAATGGAAAAAGAAGTTACGAAATCAGGATGTATTTTGTGGCAGGTGAGCAAAAATGATAAAAGCAATTATTTTTGATTACTACAGGACACTCTACGATCCTGAGGAAGGAATTTCGCTGGCAACCAAAAAGCTCGTGCGAGAGTTACAAGAGCAAGGTCTAATTCTCGCGCTGATTACAAGGAACGAAAGCGCGAAGAAGAATATTTCTTCTAACTCTCCTCATGATTTTTTTTTCTTTTTTTTCTGTTGTAAAAACAGTAGAGGACGATAAAACAGAAGAAGACTTTAGAGAAGTAATGAGACAGATAAACGTAAAGGAGGAAGAAATTCTTGTTGTTGGAGACAGAATTAAAAAAGAAATTGTGATTGGGAATAAAATAGGGTTGAAGACAGTCTGGTTGAAAAAAGGCTTATACGCAACAGAGCTTCCAAAATGCTGTGTTGCATAATTAGTGTTTGTCTTTGACGAAGACTAAAACCTTTTTCCCAATCAATTCTTTTGGTGCATCGATCTTTGCTCCAGTTCCAAATTTGGTAATTGTCTTCTCAAACATCCACTCAAATTCTTCTTCAAGCACAAGTTTGTTTTTGTTTATTTTAATTCTTCTTCCCATAACCGAAAGATATATATTAATATATATTTAAATGTTTCGGTTATGAGGTGCAAATATGGCAAAAACGCGATGGGGAGATAGTTATTTTGACAAACGTGATTGGAAAACGTACACTGAACAACTTGTCAAGCGAGGAGAATTCTTTTTAGATTTGGACGTTATTGAAAGTTGGGAAGAAGAATTATATCGGATGAATTTAGGAAAAATAGGGGCACCGTATCAATTCCCAAATTCTCTCATTGAATTACAAGCAGTTTGGCATGCAAAAAGAATTCCTTGTCGAATGATTGAGGGCATGACACGAAGATTAGCTGAGTTTGGAAAAGTTCCAAACTATAACGATTACACGACGGCAAATCGTCGGATAAACAAGCTGGCGTGCCAGCTTGTCGTACCAACGGGAAATAACCTTACTCTATTCAGTGATGGCACAGGTTTGCAAGTTGTGGAAAGTGGTGAATATTTACGTGAAAAATACGGCAAGAAAAATCGTCGATGGGTACAAGTAGTAATCCTTGGTGATCCTGAAACTAAAGAACCAGTAAGTTTTGAAGTGAATCTCATTCAGGGATCTGAATTGGACTCGGCAAAGCGGCAGCTTGCCGAGTTAAAGTTGAAAAAAAATATTTCCTATTTTGGGGGTGATGGAACTTATGATGAAATTGCTCTTTGGAATTGGCTTGTATATAATCGAATTGAACCGATTATCAAACCAGACAGAAATGCCATCGTTCCATCAGGAAGTAGGGAACGAGATAAAAACGTGAAAGAACGTAATGATTTAGGATATGATTTATGGGCAAGAGAACATGGATATGGTGACCGATGGCCAGCCACGGAAGGAATATTTAGTGCAGTTAAACGCATATTTGGAGAACAAATTCATGCAATATCGGAAAGAGGCATAATTCAAGAAGCAAAGATAAAATTTTGGGCATATCAAAGAATCAAACGCTACGGCGAGGCGTAGCCACAGCTACACCAGAATTATGCAACAGTAAGTAATAAGTCAGCAAGCTAAGGAATTCAGATTTTTGAATAAGTTTCTTCCTTGCAGTTTCCATGAATGGAGTACTGAAACAACATTATTTATCCACTTTTTTCCTTTTTCATTTCTATAACAACCAATGCTTTTTCTCAAGAGAACAATTGGTCGCAGTTCTCTTTCCGCATGATTATTATCGAGTGGAACTCCTTCATAATATAATGCAGTAAACCAATCATTTCCCCCATTTTCGATAAGTGTAACTAAGCCTTTTGCTTCTTTGATGGTTTTTAGACATGTAACTATATCATTCAATATCCATTTGCAGCGAGCAATTGCTTGTTCATCTGGCGGTTTTTCATTGAGTATTTTCATTTGTTCATAAAGATTTTTTAGTCGAATATATTGAATTTGTATTTCAGGATTATCATTTGCATAGTCTTTGAATTCTCTAATGAGATGTGCCCAGCAACGCTGCTTTAATAAAAACTCATTATAAGCGTTATATCCATCGACGACAATTACACCTTTGAAATTTTTGAGAAGTTCCTTGATGTTAATCCTTGCTCTGCTTGTAGCAGCACTTAATATTGAAATTGTTTTTGTAAAAACACCCCAAACATAACCATTCTTACCGTCTATTCTGAAACTTGTTTCATCGGCGTGAACATATTTTTCTTTTTGTAGTTGTTCAAGCATAGAATTTCGTTGTGGTTCTAATTTTTCTGCAAATTTGTTTGTTATATTTTGAACTTCGACATCGCTAAAACTCGGAGCACCGAGTTCCCTCATAAAATCCGCAATTTTTTTGTGGGAATTTGTCAAATTCTTTAACATAACTGTTATTGCTTGAATATTTTTACCATAAATCCCTTTGGGTAAATCTACATTTGCAAAAACTATTTCTCCTGTTGCAGGAGAAATGTATTTCATAATTCTATGCTCAATAACTTTAATCGGTTTATCAGGAAAATCAACCTCTGTTTTCTTCCAATAACCAACAGGTTTTCCCAAAGGTAAACCTGAATCTGGACAAAATTCAAGTTTATACTCAACAATTTCATCAGCAGGAGGAAGATTTATTCCGCCTCCATTCCCGCCTTTGGGCTTGCCAGGGAAACGTGGTTTATTTTCCTTATTCTCACCATTCTTTTCGGTAGTATTTTTCTTTAATTGTTTTGAAGAAGGAGTATGTGGATTATCAAATGCTTTAAGATAATGTTCAAGTTTTTCTAATCGTTTTTCAAGCTCTTGTCGAGCTTCTTCTTCTCTCAGAAGTAAATCTATCAATTCATTTTTGCTGAGTTTTCTTAACTCTTTTTTTCTTGACAAGGATAATCACCTTTTCTCCAATATACTCTTTAGGAGCATCAATTTTTGCACCATTCCCAAATTGTGTTACTGTTTTTTCAAAGTAAGCACGAATATTTTTTACTTTAATCTCATTAGAAATTGTTGTTTTAATCTTTTTCATCTTAGTATATACTATGTATATACCAAATATAAATACTTTTCGGTTTAGAAAGTCCCATAGCAAAAAAAAACAACATGGCCAGACATAGCGAACGAGGTTCCCATACGAAGTGTGGGGTTCTCGTTTGCGAAGTAGGGCTTGGCTTGTGGCACAGCAGATTCCGGGGAGTTGCCACAAGCCGAGACCGTCTGTGCCATTGTTGTTGTTGTTTTTTGCACAAATGAACCTGAAAATTAGACAACCTTATTCAGAAAGCTAAAATACAGTTAAAACAGATTTACTTTAAGAATGACTTATTACTTACG
>JACRPH010000059.1 GCA_016214025.1 Candidatus Woesearchaeota archaeon | reverse complement strand
GCTGCTCCTCGGGCTTGCGACCCTTTGAACATGGTGCTCACGGATTAAGGCTGCTTCCTTCCGGACCTGACCTGATTCTCTATAAGTCCATCCCAAAGGACAAACCGTCGTCGAAGACAGTATGGACCAATACTATCATGATGACCCTTCCTTGGGCTTCGGCTCCGTGTGAAGTCCGTTCACGGTAACAACGCAGGACTAGCGCGCCAGCCTAGCTATCTCTCAAGCTTCTTTAGGGTTAAAAAGAGGAGTATTTTTTAAACTTATGCACTAGAAATGATAAGAGGGACTAAGCGAACAAAGTGAGCGCATGTCCCTCGGACGCACGTTCGCATAGCGTAACTTGCCGCAGGAGTAGCGCGCCAGCCTAGCTATCTCTCAAGCTTCTTTAGTGGTAAAAAGAGGAGTGTTTTTTAAACTTATGCACTAGAAATCACGCATTTGGAAACAGAATTACTTTAATCCACCGATAAAGATAACATCACCCTCTTTCTCAAAGTCATCATCACCGCTTACTACAACCCCATTATGCTCTCGGGCAGTAACTAAGACTATTGCATCTGCCAGCCCAAACTTCTTCTCATGTTTAAGCTTAGCGGCTTTTATGGCGATATTTACATCTACTGGAATTACAAACGCAGTTTTAAGTACAAAATTAATATACTTTTCTACCTCAGTATCAGATTTACACCACCTCAACAGGAATCTATAAATTTCACTAACATTAATAGCACTAACTAAAATTTCTTTCCCGCTTTCAATATATTCTTTGGCTTTCTTACCAAAAGCAGAACCTTTAAAATATTCTATCCACGCCCAAGAGTCAATTATTAATGCTTCAATTGCTTGCCCCATAATTCTCCTCAAAATCGGTCTAACTCTTCTCTTTTAAACTCAGCTTTAACATACTTTAATTTCCCAAACATTGATTGTGCTGGTTTCTTTGTTCTAACAATCATTACTTTGATTACATCATCGTAAGTCTCAGCTTCCATTTCCTCTTTTACATTAGTCAACAAGTCATACGTATCCGGTTTTAATGCTATAGTTACCATTTTATATAATGTATAGTGTAACTTATATATAAACTTATTGCTCAAAAAATTAATATTTTGATGGTACGTATTAGGCTTTAGACGATGGCCCTTAATTCTTTGTAATGATTTAACTCCTGCAAGCGCCAGGTTTGAAATATACTTAGCATTACCTGCATATTTCTCTTTCCCTGCTCACTTCTCAGACAACCAATGTTAGGGAATGCCTGGAGGTTAAAAGCAAGATTTTTAACTCCGGAGAATCTTTCAATTTCACTTTTATTAAGCCCGGAACATGTTGGATTTCTGATGGGATTTTCACCACCCAAGCCATGAGAGTGGTTGTTTCTTGAGTTAGTTAATGGAACATTTTTTGATAATTGTTTAACAGTTTTACTTAAAAGAATTGTTTAAAAGGAAATTCCCGCCGTCATCACAAATCTGCTTCTCGTCATGCCAATCTTCGTTTCCCTCAAGTAAGTTACGAATGGCTTTATTGTTAGTTGAAAGCAGGCCAAGCCCATCAGTGAAGAGAATTCCGCAATGTTGGTGGTTATGGAAAATGATGTTGCCCTCAATTATACTCCCTTCGGCGGCCCCCAGCCAGATTCCTCCTTGATTATCTATAATCTTGTTTTTTTCAATTATGCTTCCGTTGGCCAACAGAAGGTGAAGGCCCATCCAGTTGTTGCCTTGAATAGTATTACCAATAATCTCATTGTAGTTAGACCACCTCACTCGTAATCCCATCTCTTTTTTACTATAAGTAAAGCTATTGTTAAAAGCAATATTCCGCCCCTCTGAGATAGGCGATTCGGGAAATTCCTCCGAGCCCCGAGGACCGCCAACTGCCCCGGTAATTTCCAGCCCCAGAACACCAGAGTTATTAACATGGTTACGTGCAATTAGGTTGCGGGTAGGTGGCGGCTCATCAGAATGGAAAGGAGTCAGCTTAATTCCTACCTCAGCATTGTTTTGAATTATATTTTCCAGAATCACATTATCTGAACCGGAGATGCCAATGGCCGCAAAGGCGTTGGTGTAAGGCTGGTACAGTCCGTCAGTGTCAATCATCGAGTTATTATAAATAATATTCTGAGAACTTTTGGCTTTAATCTCAAGGTTAGCCCATTTGTTATCTTTAAAATCGTTGTTAAAAAGCAGGTTGGAATTGCCTTCTATGATTATTCCCCCTTCTGGATTATTAGTAATGGTGTTATAAGCGAGAATGTTTCCTGAACCCAGGACAAGAATCCCTCTCTTCTTGAAAGAGTCAATTTGGCAGTTGATGATAGAAACGCCATCGGCTATGACAGTGACGGCAATTTTGGCTTCGCCTTTGGGCAAGAGCTTTTTCCCCCCGCAGTCCAAGTGGGCGCCATCTAGAGAAATCTCTAGGTTATTTACGTAACAAACCTCCCCCTGGCAATTATCGAGGATAACATTTGGACTCCTGATAGCCAAACTCTGAACTGCTTCAGCTATTTTTAATTTGTTGATCTGGATAGCCGACAATATTTCCAGATAATCTTCTTCTTTAAAGAGGGGGATTTTTGATAAAGATTCTTCCGGGCCAGGTATCGGATTGGCTGGCATTTTTTGGCTGGGAAAAATTACTGGTTGTTCGGCGAGGTTAGGAGAACTCTCTTCCGGCTTTCCTCCTTCCACCGGCTCATTAGCAGGATTAATAGAAAGGTTTCCCGTAAAGTTAGAATTTTCATTAATGTTTGAATCAGCTTTTTCTAACTTCCCCGTCTCCGATGGTCCGGTGGTGCAGCTGATGACTAACAGGATGATTCCAATTAAAAGAAAAGGGAAGATTTTCACGAAAGAAAGGATATTCTATGCCTATATTAATTTTTTGTATGGTTTCTAATTTAACCTCAATATTTATACTATAATTTTAAATATAACCTCCATATTAAGAACCCGTTAAAGATATCAAGAGGTGATAATGATGAAAATAATGAACCAAAGCAAAGTATGCTTAATTCTGGTATTCTTGCTGCTATTAAGTTCCCTTTCTCTGGCTCAGGGAGAGTTTAAAAGTGATATTAAAAATGAAGCTGAGCTAAATGATGTTGAAACCGATAACCCTTACGCAGAAGAATTTAATAAAGCCGTCGAGGGGGACATATACAGCGACGTGGGCGAAGTGGAATTGAAAGGAACAGCGGGATTAACTCCGGATAGCAACTTTTATTTTCTGGAAAGCCTGATTGAAACCGTGCTAGTGGGAGATGACCCGGAAACGGCATTAAAATATAAAGAAGAAAAAATTCTGGAAGCCAAAGAGATGATTGAATCCGGGGATAAAACAGCCGCTAAGAAAGCATTGGAAAAAGCAGGAGATTACAATGAAATTATCCAGAAAGAAGTTTCGCCGGAAGTGGAATTAAAAGTAAGAGAAAGCAGTAAAGCGGTGAAAGAAGTCCTGAACTCATTTGAATCAGAGCTGGAAGATAACCAATGGAAAGATGTACAGAAAATTGTGGCCGAGAACCTTAAAGAAGAGGACAAAATCGCCCTGACTGCTAAGATTTCTAAACAGATTGAGCAATTATGCCGGACCTTATCGGAGCTAGACCCGTTGGAATATTCCAATATTTGTAAAACTGATGCTGACGCTCCCAAGTGGAAGAAAGAGCTGGACCGAAAACTTACTGCCGAGCAGGAAAAAGAAGCCCGGGAATTCTTTACCATCATGTCTGAGTGCTTTCAAAATCCGAGTAAATGCCGCTGTGAAGATATTTCCATTAAGCCTTTTGCCGAAAGATGCAGTGAGTTTGCCCCTTTAGCCGCAAAATGCAGCACTGGGGATAAAGATGCTTGTAAGATGATGGATGAAATTGAAGATCCCATTAATTTACTGCCGAATTATCTGCAGAAAGTGATGGAAGACGTTGAAGATAAATATGGTGATGCCAAGCATGAGCTATCTATCCCTTCAGAATGCATAGAAGCTGGGGCAACTAGCAGAGAGGCCTGTATGAAAGTGATGTTTAAGGTCAACGCTCCTCCGGAATGCTCAGAAGCATTAGAAGCCGGAAAAATCAACCCCAAAAATGAGCGCGAAGCCAGGGAAGCCTGTGAAAAAATCATGTTTAACTTAGATGCGCCAGAAGAATGTATTGAAGCGGGATTGAAAGACCAACGGGAATGTGATACTTATATGTTCAAGCTGGATGCACCTCCAGAATGTGTTGAAGCCGGGCTTACTGGCTCAAGCAAAGATGATTGGAAGAAGTGCGAGGCCATAAAGTTTAAGCTGGATGCACCGCCGGAATGTATCGAAGCTGGACTCACTGGCTCAAGCAAGGACGACTGGAAGAAGTGTGAGCTTATAAGATTTAAGTTGGATGCTCCATCGGAATGTATCGATGCTGGTCTTACTGGTTCGGGCAGAGATGACTGGAAAAAATGTGAAGCTATCCGTTTCCGGCTGGATGCTCCACAGGAATGCCTTGATGCGGGCTTGGACGGCTCTGGAAAGAATGATTGGCGGAAATGTGAAGTGATTAAGTTTAAGTCAGAAGCGCATCCGGATTGTCTGGCTGCAGGATTGACTGGAGAGAAGAAAGATGATTGGAAGAAATGCCAGGTGATCCAGTTTAAAGCGGAAGCTCCTCCGGAATGTTTAGATGCTGGCTTAACTGGTGCGGGAAGAAGAGATTGGGATGAGTGCGATAAAATCCGTAGGAAGCTTGATGAGCAAAAAGGACAGCAGAAAAAAAACTGTGCTCCAGATGAACTGCACATCTGCGATGATAAAAACCTGAATTGCAAGTGCGTGAAAGAGGAGTGGCAGAGCCAGCAGAAAGAGGGTGAGGGAAAGGATTACAAAAAATATGAAGAAAGCGAATGCAAAGACGGCTGCAATGATGAGTGTCCGGGAGCTTCACGAACCGATTGTGTAAATAATCATTGTCAGTGCTATTTTGATGATGATGATGATGATTCCGGGAGTCCAGGTGGCCAAGAACCAGTAGTTGTCCCTCCTAATGAGGTTAGTCCTCCCACTCCACCTAATGAAGGCACTGGAGAAAGCCCAAGTACTGGCGATGCCGCAGCTATTCCCCCCAGTGAAGGTGCTGGAGAAAGCACTGGTGCTGATACTGGAACGGGAGCGAATGAAGGCGGGAGTTCTAACAGTGGCTCCGGTTCAGAAGGAGGCGATTCTGGTAGTAATGGTGGTGACAGTTCCGAGAGCAGCTCCAGTTCGGAGGGTGGAGGAATTACCGGTGGAGCAGTGTTTAACTTCGGCTTTTGGGAGAAGTTAAAAGGCTGGTTTAGTTAGTTTTTTTTACTAAATTTTTCACCCAAAATAACTATCTTTATTCGGCTTCTCTTTTATCTGCTTGGCCCGGGCAGAACTGAAGTAATTCTCCAATTCTTTGTACGCTTTTTCTACTTCTTCATCTACTGAGCCTTTCACCAGCTCCAATGCTTTGATAAAATGCGAGAACGTAACTTTCTTAAGCACATTAGCTTCAATAGATTCCCGTAAAGCCAGCATACCCGCTTCCCGGCACACTCCTTCAATGTCTGAGCCAACATATTTTTCAGTCTTCTCTGCCAGCAGTTGAGTAAATTTAGACATCTGCTCTGGAGTTCCGGAACTATGTTGCTCAATAACAGTATTTGGAGTAGAAAGTTCAGTTTGAACCGCGGCTTCAGGAACTGCTTTCATTTTCTTTGGTTTGGGTTTTTCCGCTTTAACTGCATCTTTTAGTTCGTCATTATCTACGCTGCTGTAATCTACCGCCATTTCTTTAAGATGCACCTCAAATATCTTCTTGCGGCTTTCCAAATCGGGAATAGAAGTATAAATCATACGGTCAAATCTTCCCTGGCGAAGCAAAGCTGGATCAACAATATCCGGCCTATTGGTAGCAGCAATAACTAACACATCATTTAAGCTTTCCAACCCATCCATTTCAGAAAGCACTTGATTAACAATTTTATCACTCACCCGATTACCCTCTCCCATAGCACTTCCTCTTCTAGGAACAAGAGCATCTATCTCATCAAAGAAAAGTATGGTCGGAGCAGTCTGCCGTGCTTTTCTGAAGATTTCACGGACTGCTTTCTCCGATTCTCCCACCCATTTGCTCAATAAACTAGGGCCATTTACTAGTATGAAGTTAGATTCGCTTTCTTTAGCCACCGCTTTAGCCAGTAAAGTCTTACCCGTTCCCGGAGGGCCGTATAATAAAATCCCCCGCGGGGGCCTGATGCCCATCTTCTTGAACAGCTCAGGATGTTTCAGCGGCCATTCTACCGCTTCTTTCAACTTATTTTTAATCTCTTCCATTCCTCCAATATCAGTCCAGTTAACATCAGGGGTTTCTACCAAAACTTCGCGCATGGCGCTGGGGCGCACAATCTTCAGCGCTTCGGTAAAATCATGCTGAGTTATCATCAACTTTTCTAATACTTCTTTAGGTATGGGCTGCTCATCATCTTTTCCATCCATCTTCAAATCAGGAAGAATTCTACGTAATACTATCATCGCCGCTTCTTTAGCCAACGCATTTAAATCCGCACCTACAAATCCGTGAGTTATATTAGCTATCTCTTTCAAATTGATGTTTTTATCCAAAGGCATATTTCGGGTATGAATTTTCAGGATGTCTAATCTTCCCTGCTTATCCGGAACATTAACTTCAATCTCCCGGTCAAACCTTCCCGGACGCCTTAACGCCGGATCTAAAGAATTGGGCATGTTAGTGGCAGCTATAACAATAACCTTGCCCCGGCTTTTCATTCCATCCATCAATCCTAATAACTGAGCTACGACTCTTTTTTCTACCTCTCCCCGTGTTTCTTCTCTTTTGGTGGCAATGGCATCGATCTCGTCAAAGAAAATTATAGAAGGAGCATTCTGCTCTGCGTCTTCAAATTTCTTTCTTAAGTTAGCTTCAGATTCACCGTACCATTTGCTCATTATTTCCGGGCCGTTAATCACAATGAAATGAGAGTTGGTTTCTGAAGCTACGGCCCGGGCCAGCAAAGTTTTGCCTGTTCCGGGGGGGCCATGCAGCAGCAATCCTTTAGGCGGCTCAATGCCTAACCGCTCAAATATTTCCGGATGTTTTAAGGGCAGTTCTACCATCTCGCGGATTTTTTTAATCTCATCACCTAAGCCGCCAATATCTTCATAATTTATTCCGGGAGTGACTTCTTCCACTTCGCCTGCTTCTACCGCCTGAGGATTGAATTCTACTTCAGTTTCTTCCGTTACCACTACAATTTCCTTCTTAGGATTGGTATCAATAACTCTAAAATGAAGGTTTCCAAACCCGAATCCGGCAAATTGGTTTTCTAGAGCCGAAAAGACATCATCAATATCGCGTCCGGGATCAACAAATCCCATTCTTCTTCTGCCCGTTCTACGCAGCGCAACTAAATCGCCTTTAATTAAAGCCTTTCCCAGCAATCCCTGTTTGAATAAATTAGGATGAGCCCGAATCATCACTCCTTTGTTTACCGGAGCAATCACCACTTTTTTAGCGGAGTGAGCTTCACATTTTTTGACGAACACTAATTCCCCGATAGAAGTCTTGGCGTTCTTTCTGGTGTTGCCATCCATGCGGATGATATTCAAGCCGATATCTCCCGGGTAAGAACGGTCAACTATAGCTCCAGTTACTCTTTCTCCCTTGACTTCAACAATATCTCCCGGATTTACACCCAGCTGGCGCATGAACGAAGAATCAATTTTAACTAGGCCTTTATTTACATCATCCTGTACTGCTTCCATTACTTTAAGCTTGATTTCCTGGTTGGGCATAAGTCAATTCACAGGTTGTTTTAGGATTGGGTTTATATATAAAAGTTGTGGTGTTACCATTGATAAATCGGCTTTTGCAAAAAGAAATAATACTTTAATTCTCAATAAAGCTCTGTAAAGAAAGATTTACCAAATTCTCTTTAGCCTGCATCTCTTTGAACTGAGGCTCGATTCTTATCATGACCTGCTCATCGCAGAAGGACCTTACTAAAGGAACGCCTTTTCCGCTTAAGCTGGAGATGCATTCCGGAACCACTGCACAAGATAGTTGAGAACGTTCGGCTACTTCGCGGTAAGTTAAAGGCGCTTCTTCAGTGTATAATACCAAAAATACTTTTCTTTCCAGCTGGTTTAAAGGAACGATGCTGGGCTTAGGAATGGGAGTTCCATTTTCCGCAGAATTTAATTGGATTCGGTCCAACCGTTGCGAAAGCTTTTCCACTTTTACTTCTATCTGCTGCAGATAGTCAAACAGAGACTGTATCTCCTGCGTGTTATCATTTATTCCGCTTAAATGCTCCTCCAGAGCCTGGTGGACTTTTTGCAGTTCCAGCTGTATACTTTCATCTACATTAGACATTTTTAACCACAAATTTACTTTGTTTATACTCCTTTTTCGCAACCTAATACTTGACGCACGAACGTCTCGTATCTACCATCCACACCAGAAATTGAAATAATGAGGTGGTTTAAATACCTTTCGTTTCAGCTTTAAATTTCACTAGGGAATGATTAACGGAATAAAAATTTAATTTGCCTTGCCGACGAGAAAACATAAAAATATAAACCCTTTTACTTTTTCTACGTTAAAATGTCTTTCCGCTCCAAAAAAGAACTGGAACTTGAATTGAGTAAACTTAAATTATTTGAAACGCCTTCGGTTAAGCTGGAGCAATATCCTACTCCGGTACATATCGCTGCCGAATGGGTGTGGAATATGGCCATGAAGAGAGAAGTTGCCGGAAGAGTAGTTTTAGATGCCGGCTGTGGGAATGGTATTCTGGGATTAGGAGCACTGCTATTAGGAGCAAAGAAAGTTTATTTTTTAGATACGGATAAAGCAGCGTTAGAAATTTGCATGCAGAATTATAATTCACTTGAGGAGGAATATGAAATCGGAGCAGCTGAGTTTATTCACAGTGATATTTCATTGTTTGATGGAGAGGTAGACCTAGTTATACAAAATCCTCCGTTTGGAACGAAAGAAGAGCACGCCGACAAGAGATTTTTGGAGAAAGCGTTTTCAGTAGCAAAGATAGTTTATTCCATGCATAAGTATTCTACGGCATCATTTGTAGAAGCCGTCTGTAAAGACTTCGGGTTTAAGATAACTGAATTATGGCGATATGAACTGCCCATAAAAGCAGTATTTAAGTTCCATGAGAAGCCGGTGAAGTTTATTGACGTAGCAGTGTGGAGGATGGAGAAATAAAAACCCTAAATAATTACCTCTCTTTCCAATCCACAAATGTATCTTTCTTGCGATTAATAAAAAACAAAGTCACAAAGAAAGTAACCACCAAAATCACAAACCCAATCTTGCTTTTGCTCTGGAAATACATTAACGTAGCTACAAAAGTGGTGACAATGCTGCCCATGAACAATCCCATTACAATGCTGTCTTGAAAGGTGATGAAGAGAGCGATTAATAAAATGATTAGATTGAAGATGATGATAAACATGTATTTCTGCCCTTCATAAGTGTTCTTGTCCTGCTCCCAAGTTTTTTGGTCAGCATAATATTGCTTGTTGCATTGTTCCTGCTTATCGGAAATAATTTGCGCCTGCTCATCACTTATTTTTTCTGCGGAGGGATAAGGATATTTATTATAACAATCCGGCCCCTGGTAAAATGAATCTGTTCCGGTATATTTAGGAAAGAATACATTAGCTCCTAAGAAGACCATCGGAACGTATAACAGCACAATTATCAGCACGTATAACAGTTTAGTCCAGTTCATTAGTTGATAGATAGAGGTAGAAAGTATATAATACTTACGGTTGAATTTAGTAAAATGCATGGATTAAACTTATAAATAATTCCTCTATTCTGTAGAATATGATATGCTTTATCGCTTTAATCTTATTTGGTATTATGGGGATATTCTCTGCTACACATCGGAAGATTGCTTTAGATGCTTTTGACTGTGTGTTTAAGAGAATTACACTTAGGAAATGCACCACCGGTTTAGATGTTAAGCTGAAGAGTGATATTACATCCAAGTTTCTGGAGAAAAGCCCAAAGTTAGGCGCATTGGTGTACAAACACTTTGAAGTTATTTCATGGGGGTTTACTATCTTAATGATTGGAAGCCTGATTTGGAGCGGGGTTTCGGCTTACAATTATTATGAATACGGCAACTGCAACGGACCCAGCGTAGACGACCAGCGGGGGTTATGCATTTTTGATCCCACTGGCGAGAATTCACAGGTTAGTAATTTCCAACAAAATTCTTGTACGGATTCGAGTTTAGTTCCAACCGAGCTTACTTTAAAAGAGGTTAATTTATCTCTTTTTCCAGCTTACTCGCCTGCTGAAGTTAAAGATCAAATGGTATATGCCGGGTGTTATGCCTGCCCCAATACCCGTAAAGTTAACCCTACCATAAATGAGCTGATGTCAAAGAATATGGATACGGTAAAGTTTGTGTTTATACACGTTCCTTTGCATGGCGATTTAGAGTATTTGATAAAATTAGAAAATTGCATCTATGCTAAAGATAAAGAAGCATATTGGGATTTTCACAATCAGTTAATGCAGATTCCGTTGCCAGATATTAATAATCAAAGTAAAGTGTTAAATGTACTTAATCAGATATCCGGAATAAATGCTAAGGAAACGTTAGCTTGTGCTGAAACTTCTAAGGCTGAACAATTATATCAAGCCCAGCTGATGGAAATAAGAAAGATGAATATTGAAGGCACCCCTACTATTTTTGTGAACGACCAAGCATTTATCGGGCCTAAACCATTGCGGGTGTATGAACGGCAGTTGTCCACGCATACGGATTGGTTTGGGATAGGATTGATGGCGTTAGGAGTAGCAATTATATTGACGATAATTTATTTTGCCGTGTTTAAGCGGGAGGAATAAAATGCTAACCCAATTATTTCCCAAAAAAGAAATGGACTTAGCTGCGTTTCGGGCAGATTTTCCACTATTTCAAAGGCGGATTAAAAACAAGCCTATAATTTATTTTGATAATGCGTGCATGCCCCTGCGGCCAAGACAAGTAGTTGAGAAGAGTAATGAGTATTATTATAATTTTCCCGGATGCGCCGGCAGGAGCAATCATAAAATTGCTGAAGAAGTAGAGCAAGCAGTGCATGAGGCCAGAACCGAGATAGCTAAGTTTTTTGGAGCAGAAGAAAAAGCAGTGGTGTTTACCAAGAATTGCACCGAAGCGATTAATTTAGTGGCAAATAGTTTTCCGTTTCAGTCCGGAGATGTGGTGCTGACTACGGATAAAGAGCATAATTCTAATCTGCTGCCATGGCTGAAGTTGCAGAAGCAAGGGTTGATTAGGCATGAGCATGTTGATTCTACGACTACGAATGAATTTTCTCTGGAAGCGCTGGAGAGGAAGCTGAAAGAGCATAACGGAAAAGTGAAGTTAGTTAGTATGGTGTTTACTTCTAATTTGGATGGAGTTACTAATCCGGTTAAGGAGATTATAACTATGGCTCATAAATATAAAGCTAAAGTGTTGTTAGATTGTGCACAGGCTGTAGTTTCTCATGAAGTTAAATTGAAGAAGCTAGGTGCCGATTATATGACTGTTTCAGCACATAAGATGTTGGGTCCGAATGGAATTGGAGCATTGATTTCTACTTCAGAGAATTTAAAGTTGTTAAATCAGTTTATTGTTGGCGGAGAGACGGTTAAAGATTCTAATCTAGATGGAAGTTATGTTATGGAAGACATCCCCGAGAGATTTGAAGCTGGATTGCAGAATTATCCGGGAATTATCGGCTTGGGAGAAGCAGTTAAGTATCTAGAACGAGTAGGTGTGGAAAATGTGCATAAGCAGTTGGTGAAATTGAACCAATACGTTACTGATGGTTTGAAAGATGTTCCTCAGATTTGTGTTTTAGGCCCACCAGAAGCGGCCAAAAGAAGCGGAGTGTTTTCGTTTGTGCTCAAAGGAAAGAAAGTGCATGAAGTGTCATTGCTATTGAATAACTTGCACAATATTATGGTAAGAAGCGGGGCGCATTGTGTGCATTCGTGGTTCAATAAGCCGGAGAATAAGAGTTCAGTATTTAAAGACGGAACGGTTAGAGCCAGTTTTGGATTTTATAATACGCTGGAAGAAGCAGATGTATTGGTGAAAGCGGTGAAGGAGATAGCGAAGTTGTGAAGGAAGGTTTTGTAGCCGCCTAAAAGACCAAATCGATAAATTTTAACAAAAGCCAAGTTAATATTTATATATCTGTACTCTCTGATTAACCTAACAACGAAAAAATGAAAAAAGAAATAGATAAATATGGGAGATTAGTGTATAAGTTTAGCCATTCTGTAGGTAGAGGAGGAGATGTTTATATTCATAAAACGCTTGTTGGTAAGATTATAGAGAATAAACAGGGGTTACGAAATTATTTAGGAGCGATATCTAAGAAACATGACCTCATTGATCCTACGATTAAGATTTACGACACTATCTTCTTCTTATTCTTCCATACTCCAAAATCACTGGCTCCGGCGGTATTAATTGAGAGTATCGGCAAGAATCTTTCGCTATTCTCCGAGTGGGATGAGAAATATGTTTGGACGGGAGTTTATGACTTGCAGGAGAAGTTTTTGAGGAAAGACTTGGAAAAATGGAGGCTTGATTATGATGAAGGGTGAATGCCGGATTTGCGGAAATGGGATTAAATTATGTGAGAGATGCAACTATTTGTTAAAAAACGGAGCTAATGAAGAAACGATAAAAAAGACGTTATCTGATACCAGAACAAATCAAATTTGGGATGAAAACAAGAAAGTTGCAGAAGAACTGGCCAATGCTTATTATGATTCTGTCCTAAACGAGTACAAGAAACAGTTAAAGAAAGATTCGAAAGAAAACTTTGGGTATAATACTTTTGCTGATGGAATTAATCTGGGGCTGGATGTGGTACTGCCTCTTTTGGATGCTGAGCATTTGCAGAAAGCGAAGGATAAGATTAAAATGATGCTTAAGATAAGAAGAAAATGAAAAATAAATTATTAGGGGAACAAAATGACCGACTGGGCTTATAATCCAAAAGCACAAGAAGATCCTTGGTTTACACCATAATCAGTGAATGAGGAAAAAAATGAAAGCAAAATGCTGGAGGCGATTTAAATGATGATGGAGCAATTTTATAATCAATTTCCGGATATAGCTGAGAAAGAAACACGTTGTATTCATATTATGAGTGAAGAAGAAGGGCTTCCAAAAGGAGAATATTTTCTCTTAGAAAGCTACTGCAACGATCCAAAGTGTGATTGTCGCAGAGTTTTTATTAATATCTTGTATAAGGATAAAATTCTGGCTACAATAGGTTATGGCTGGGAAAGTATTGCATTTTATGAAAAATGGATGGGTGAGCTACGTTTTGCTTCTGACGCCAAAGGTCCAATTTTAGAGTTAACTGGCCCACATACAGAGTATTCAGAGATGCTTCTGAAGCTATTTAAAGAAGTGATATTAAAAGATAACTTGTATATCGATAGGTTGAAGAAGCATTATAAAATGTTTAAAAAACATTCTTCTAAAAAGAGAAGTGACAAAGAAGAGATGGAGGAAGAATTAGAAAATTTTGATCCTGAAAGTCATACGATTATTAACCTATGCAAAGAAGATGGTACGGGCATAGATGCTATCACTGATACGAACAGGGAGGCATTCTACCCCATTATAATGGCAATTGAAGAGACTATTTGGAAGCATTATTTAGAGGATAGTTCACTGAAAGATTTAGAAATAATTGAATCATTAAAGAATTTGCGAGACAAGATATTCTCAGAGGATGCAAATTTTAACCAATTGGAAGAAGAAATCGTTACCAAATTGAAATTGGTATTATTTCTTAATAATTATGACCGGCGTGATTTATCTTTATCTATTTCCTCTGTGCTTAAATCAGCAAAACTGCATAAGTCTTTACATGGAAGCACGGGCTACTTAGATTTTATTTCCAGCTTTTTCAACCAGATGGTGAGAGAGAAATGAAGAAGATTAAGATTCCCGAAGATTTAGCCCATAAATTCTGGAGAGAATATGAAGAAGCAGATTTTTTAGATAGAGACAAATTGTTAGAGCCCATTGTAAAGAATTTTACTCCAATGACTAAGATTAAAGATGAGAAAATGCGTAAACATATTTTAAAGATGTATCTGGGCAGTTATTTTGATGATTTGATAGAATATTTTTATGATATAGATAATTCTGTTGATTGGAGTAAAAAGATTTATAAACTTTGACTGATTCTCATCTTATGTGAAAAAGAGGGATGGACGGAGTATTCCGCGGGAAACATTAGAGTATCTTAGAAAACAATCCATAAGATTATGGAAG
>JACRPH010000058.1 GCA_016214025.1 Candidatus Woesearchaeota archaeon | reverse complement strand
TTGGTAAGATGCAAAAATGATAAGGCCCAAGAACAGGAAAGCCATCTGTCTTGGTGTTGCTATAATTTTTCGGTCTTAAGCCGAGCTTATTATGAGTTAGATATCAAACCTACAGAATGGTAGACTTCTTACACACAGCTAATTAGTAAGAAACATTTATATTCTTCACTATTTATCTCTTATTAAACGGAGGCATTACCATGAAACAACTACTAATTGTATTAGGAATATTAGTTTTACTTACAGCGACAGGTTTAGCCGGTCCGGACTTAACCGTTCAGGAATTCAAGCTGAAAGGGGATACTATCGAAGCCACCGGCAGTTATCCCTATCAATTGTACGTAAAGAATATCGGGGATGAAGCAGCTAAAACCAGATTGCCGATAATAAAGTATTCTGCGATTGAATCTCCGCCATCTTTAGCTGTTCCGCCTTATCCGTTAGTGAGTGATTTGGTAGACCAAAGGAATAATAAAGGAAATTTTCCCGTAACTATACTTTCTCCGGATGGAGATAAAAAAGTGTTTCCAGAGCAGGACACGGTAGAGTATCTGGCACCAGCTTTGTCTGAAGGAGAATTACTGCGGGAGTTAGATACATTAAAAGGCCATCTTGAAGCTGCAGGAACTAGCGAAGAAGAAATCGGAGCAGAATTAGCCAAAACCAAAGAAGAATTATCTCAACCGCACCACCAGACAGTAAGTGGCTGGTTTGTAACCATAAAACCGGGAGAAGTAGCCATCTTTGATTCTGAGGTTACCGTTTCTCAATCCGATAAAATTGCATTTACGTGGAAACCGCCGTTAAGCTTAGAAAGCATTCCGGTAAAATATTACGTACAGATTGATCCCAAAGGAGAAGCAGACAGCAATTTAGAGAATAATAAGTATGAAACCACGATTGAGCTTAGGCAAACCGTAGTGAAAGGGCCTTTGCCGGCTTCAGCGAAGAATAAAGAATTGAAAGATGTCAATGAATATTTTGCGTTTGGCTTCGGTTGCGGTGACATTGGTGGAAAGAAGATTTGTGTAGAATTGGATGAGAAGACCGATAACTTTTCGGTAGAGGTTGACGGAGTAAAGCAGGAGTACAGCCTGTATAACTTGTTCATGAATTGGCTGTCTAAAGCCTTCAGCGATGGAAAGTTAGCCGGAATGAAAAATGTTAACGGTGTAGAAGTTACTTTGTATGATACTGGGTTTAAGTTTAAAGTGGGGGGATAAGTTAAAGAATTAACTTCCAATCTCCCCTATGCCTCTTCCACAGGAAAACTACTGCGATAATTATCATCACCACACTAAACCACTGCCCTAAACTCAATCCTAAAGTAAGAGCATCCTCGCGATAGAAATCAACGATAAACCTTCCTACCCCTTCCAGCAATACAAAATTCCAGAAGATGAATCCCGGCTGGAACTTCTCTTTGAAACTCAGCCATAATAACCAAAACGAGATAAAGAAGCGATAACCGGCAGCGTATAATGTTTGGGGATGCCGGCAGGCTGAATCGTACTCGGGAAATACCACACACCAGCTTCCGTTCCACACTCTTCCCACCAATTCTCCATTGATAAAATTGGCAATTCTGCCTAAAGCTAACGCAAACATAGTCGGAAAAGAGAGCACATCAGCTAATTCCCAGAAATTCAGCTGTTTTTTGCGGCAATACCAATAGCCGGCTACTACAATTCCCACTAATCCGCCATGGAAGCTCATTCCGCCTTCCCACAGCTTAAGCAGCCTCAAGGGGTTGCCTAAATAATAAGCTGGCTCCCAGAAGAGCTCAAACAATCTTGAGCCAATCAATACGCCCAGCATGCAATAAAACGCAAAGTCCCAAATTTCATCGGAGTTTAACTTTAATTTCCCCTTTTTACTCAAATAATGGAGCCACCACACAGACAGAAAGAACCCCAGCACGTACACTAAGCCGTACCAGCGTATTTCTACCGGTCCGAGGTCAAGTAAGACTGGATTTAGAGTGTTAGTCCACATTTTTAAATCGTATAAATTAAATACCCAATATAAGCCACATAACCTAGCAACAATACTGCTCCTTCACCGCGAGTAATCCTTCTGCCTGTAGTCACAAACGCCAGCAAGGCAATAGAGAATAATACCATTATGGTCATGTCCACAAACAGCATGATGGGATTGACCGTTAGTGGCGCAATTAACGAGGAAACTCCTAATATCAATAGTATGTTGAATATATTACTTCCGACAATATTTCCCACCGCAATATCGGCCTGTTTTTTGTATGCTGCTACTAATGAAGTCATTAATTCCGGCAGAGACGTGCCTACAGCTATAATAGTTAATCCAATAAACGCTTCACTAATGCCTAACCCTAACGCAATTTTTACGGCGTTGTCCACCACAATTCTCCCACCTATAATCAGTGCAGTAAGCCCGGCTCCAATCAACGCAATATCTTTCCACAGCAAGTGCTTTTTACCATATTTCTTGCCATATTCTTTTTTTACTGCTGCTTCCTGCTGCTGTTCCCGGGCATTCCTAATAATATATAATAAGAACAATCCAAACATGGCTAACAGAATCAACCCATCAATTCGGCTTAAAGTAAAGCTTTCGTGAAGAAATAGATTTCTATCATTGCTCAACAACATTAACAGGAATGCTGATACTAACAGAAACGGCATTTCATAGATTAAAGTAGACAATTGAATCGGAAGAACCCGGATTAAAGCTGAAATTCCCAAGATAAGCCCGATATTGGCAATGTTGCTTCCCACAATGTTTCCAATAGAAATATCAGCCGAGCCTTTTACGGCTGCAAAAGTGCTTACTACCATCTCAGGTAAAGAAGTGCCGAAAGCAACCACCGTAAGCCCGATGATTAAAGGGGAAATGCCTATAGTGCGGGCTAGATGGGCAGAATGGTCTACCAGCCAGTCTGCTCCTTTGACTAATAGAGCTAAACCAGCCGCAAAAAAGAATATTTCTAGTAACATTAGCTTTAATAAAAACCATTAAGTTTAAAAAAGTATCTTCTTGGGGGCATTTATATTCTCATTCCCTTATTCTCCATTACCGTAAACTTTATATATACACCCTTTTACTTACTCTCTATCCATAATAATCATAAAACAAAAAGAAAGGTGACCCATCATGGAAGAAAAAGACAAGAATTATTCTAAAGAACTCATTGGAAAAACCGTAGTTTCCCGAAGCGGAAAGAAATTCGGTGAAGTCGGCGACTTAATCTTCGAAGTTAGCTCCGGCGAATTAATCCATATTGTGCTTAAGAATCAAACTGCTTATACCGAACGATTAGAGCTGGAGAAGACTAAAGAGGGGCAGATATTGATTCCTTTCTCTGCAGTTATCGCTACCGGTGATTTCATAGTCATAGCAGAAGAAGATATTATTTAGGATTTATTTTTAATCTTTAGTTCTATTTCTCCACTCCAAACTCTTCATCTATCTTCTTGATGTATTCCTTCACTCGCCCCAGAACCTGCGCCAGAACAAAATTCTCCACTTTCTCTTCAAAGAGCTCACTAATGGTGCTAAATTCAGTTATTCGATACAAATTAGCATTAGTCTCAATCAAATACAAATCTTTCAGCCGTTTCAACTGCCGTCTTACATTAGAAGAAGCAATTCCCAGCATCGGTAAACCTAACCCTTTACGCACCTCAATCACCCGATTCTTTACTTCCTCTGAATGCAGCTCTTCTTTCTTCCCTTTAGCCTGCAATAACACATAAAGAATATCTACCATAACATCGCGGGAATCTCCTGGCTGTAATACTCCGACCGATAAGCAGAACTTTCGTACCAGTTCTCTTCCATTCATAGAAGGCTTCTCATACCTACGTAAAGTCAATTCCACTAACGGCGTATCTCGGCTTATTTTTCCCAATTTTTTCTACCCTCTTTTTGTTATCGTAAATAAAGTATGTAATTCTTTATTTACGACTAAAAGGAAAAATCTTTTTATTTTTCCTTTTCTTGATTTAAATTGCGTAAGTGAAGGAATAGTTTTCCATTTTATAAACTTAATTATATTTTATTTGTGCAAATACCAAAATTTAATTTTGTCTTTGCTTTTTTCATCCACACGGGCATAAAACTTCCGTTCCAATTGTACGATATCTCCCGCCTTTAGCTTTTCCATATTCTTTTCGCCATATCCAGTAATTACTTTAGCATCGTCCATCAGCACTTCCGCAGCTAAGTTCTCTTTAACCGGAACCCAATGGAGTATCGCTCCTTTCTTAAGCGAATTTTTATATTCTTCATAACCTTCCGAAACAAAGTGATATTTCCCTTTTTTAACTTCAAAATTGCAGTAATCCATCAAGCGGTGTAATTTGCCTTCTTCCAGCTTTTCTATATCTGTTTTACATAGATAAACCTCTCCAGTTGCAGATATTTTTCTCTTTCCACGTTGAGGATAATTTGGATGTAATTCTATCTCCGCCACTTTTGCAGGAGCTTTCTCAATTTTTATTTTAGCAGGAGAATCTACAAAGAAATATCTGTTAGCGTCAGGTTCAATAATATCTCTATTGAAAGCATTGATTGATTTCCAGAATTCTTCTATGCTAACCGTCTTGTCGTTTAAAGTCAAACCGATTCCCAGGGCAAACTTACGGAACGCTCCTGGCTGATATCCACGTTTACGCAGCCCTCTTAGAAAAGGCAGCCTTATATCTTCCCATCCCGTATATTTACCTTCTTCAATCGCTCTTCTGGTTTTAGAAGTACTTAACTCAAATCCTTCAAAGTTAATTCTCCCCCAATGCTGATAAGAAGGTGATTTCCATCCCAGATACCCCATTATAATTTGCTCTTTTTTAGCGTTATCAGCATGGTCTTTTCCATTTAGTACGTGAGTAACACCCAATTCATGATCATCTACCGCTACGGAGAAAATCATCAGCGGCCATACCCGTTGTGTTTTTCCGGTCTTGGGGTGTATATGCTCGACGATACGCATAATCCCAAAATCCCTCATCGCTGGGTTTTTGTTCTGAATATCCGTCTTCAGCCGTAGCACTGCTTCTCCCTCAGCATATTCCCCAAATAATTTGGCATAACGGGAAAGATTTTCTTTAGCACTTAAACTTCGGCAGGGGCAGGCTTTACCCTGATTTTTCATTTCAATCCAAGCATCTCCGTTGCAGGTGCATGCATAGGCTTTTCCCATCTGCACCAATTTTTCCGCAGAGTCGTAATATATGCCTAAGCGGGAAGATTGCACCACCACTTTTGCGATTCCATTCTCAGTAAGCCAGTTTACATCATCTTGGATCAGCTCATAAGCTTGAGGGTAAATGTTCTCGGGGTTAGTATCTTCTATCCTTAGCAGGAATTTTCCTTGGTACATCTGAGCATATTCGTAATTTAAAGCAGTGCCGTAGGCATGTCCTATGTGCAATGGTCCGGAAGGCGAGGGAGCAATTCTCACCACCACTTTCCCCATCTCCGCATCAGGTAACGGCTTTAATGGCCCTTCCACTTTCTCTTCTTTCGTCTCCTGCAGTAGCTCCAGAGCCAGCTGAGCCAGCTTCTTTTTGAGCTCTTCTTTAGATAATTTAGAAATTTCCTTACCGGCAGCCTGTATTCCTTTCAACACTTCGGGAACTTTAGCTTTTAATTCTGGTTTCTCCTTTAAAACCATCCCTAAAACTACTTTGTCATTGATGCTGCCATTAAAATCATAAGCATTCTTCAGGACGTATTTAAGTGTCGTTTCTTTCATCAACGCTTAGAAATAAGAGGTGATTATTAAATGTTTTTGTTAAACACGTGGTGTTTGGGTTCAGCAACATTTATATTCCCTAATATAATCCTTCCAGTATGCTTTCCATTCGTGCTGGTAAGAACTTATCCTGGTTTTTGATAGGAACATCTATCGCTGCCATCTTAGGGATGCAATATCTGGGCAAGGTAACTCCCGGAATGATTCCTTTCTTTGCCATAATTACTTTTCTCGCCAGCATCTTCATTATCGTCAAGTCCAGCGATTATACGGTTTATTCGATGGAAGATTATGCCCGGCAGACTAAACTGCCGCGTTTTTTGGTAGGCTTTGTTATCCTAGCTATTGTTACCGTGTTTCCGGATTTATTTACGGGAATTTTTGTATCTCAAGCTGGGCAGGGAGATATTATCTTAGGTGATATTCTTACTGCTACGTTAATTGATGTAGTGTTATTAATTGGTATAACTGCATTCATCATTAAGAAAGTCCCTATTAATGAACCGGAGCTGAAAGGAAGCACGCCCTGGCTGATTGTTGGATTGATGATGCTTCCATTATTAATGTTTGTCGATGGAAAATTAGCTCAGATAGAGGCCATACTCCTGCTGGTGGCATTTGCGTTATATTTAATGTTCATCACCAGAGCCGAACTAAAAGTATCGCATATCGTTAAGAGCATTGCCTTCAGAAGCATCTGGAAAGACATTTTTATCTTTGGAGTAAACCTGGGTGCATTAATTTTAGGAGCAAGATGGATGGCCCTAAGCGCAGGAATAATTGCCGACAATTTTGGCATCTCTCCATTTATCATCGGCTTCATCTTCATCGCTTTTGGAAATTCTATTGCTGAAATAGTGTTCACCACCCAAATGGCCCGTAAAGGCGAATCGGACATGAGCTTGGGCAATTCTTTTGGTTCGGTATTGGTTAATATTATGGTGGTGTGGGGGGTAGCAGCATTGGTACGGCCGTTAGAAGTATCTTCGATGTTCATTTATTCTTATATTGCGCTGATTATAGTAATGGTGGGAGTGATTTGGTTAATACAGAGAAATAATTATCTTACTAGGAAACACGGAATTATTTTATTGCTGGTTTATGTTTTGTTTACGGTAATTAATGTGGTGGTGAATTACTGACCCAGTGCCCTAACTAACAACGGATCTGGTACGGAGTAAACCGGATCAACTTTTTCCACGAAGTTGTAATCTATCAGCTCTTTAAGATACAAGTCTAACTGCCGGTCAGAAACGGCTCTATCCTTCTTAGCGAATTGTTGTTTTATAATTCCCCATTGGTTATGTCCTTGGGCGATCAGTTTAAGCACCATGGTGTAAGCAACTCTATTCCGGTTATTCAGGAAAGATTCCAATTCTTTTTTTGCTAATTTGCTTCCTTCTTTGGTTACTTTAAGCAGCGCAGTTTTATGTGCAATATTCTTGCTGCGGAACCACCCATATAAAGTGGCCCACCCAATAATTCCATCCAATTGTTCTAATACTTCTTTAATCTCCTGTAGGGAGAGGCTCTTTTTGAGTTGGGCAAATCCTTCTTTAAGAAACTGGCTGGCTTGCTCGGGCTCGAGTTTCTTGGTTTCAATTTCAATTGCACCTCTTCCAAACAAAGGCGCATCTCCATCTTTTCTGCCAATGAACTTATCCAGCAGTCCTACTTCAGAGCCAGATAAAACCAGCTTTAAGCAGGAGTAATTGTCGTATATTGCTGCCAAAGGGTTATCAAACTTTATTTTAGATAGTAATTGAACTTCATCAAAAGCAAGAATTAAATGTTTCTTCTTAGCTTTGAGTTCAGTGTTAAGTTGAGCAAAGAAAGAACTAATCGCAATGGTTTTGTTCTCTAAGTATAATTTAGCTTCGACGTCTTTGTAGGATAAACCAACACCACTAATTCGTTTGAGCACCTTTTCAATTAGGGGTTCCCCTACTGTTTCTTTTATTTTTAGGATAAGATCTTTCTCAAACTCAGTTCTATCGTAATACGGAGATTCCCTTACATCGATTTTCAGAAAAGGCGTGGTTGACTCTTCTAATGCTACATTTAAGAGCGAGGTCTTGCCGGTTCTGCGCAGCCCTTTTATTATAATCATCCGTACCGAAGGATCTTTAAGATAAGAAACTAATGAATCTACGGTAAAGTCCATTCCATACAAATCTTCTTTTTTGGTCTTGGGAGCGAGGTCAAAGTACATTTTATACTCAGAAAGGAGAACTACTTTAAAAGCTTTACTGTTAGTAACTAACACCTCACTGTTAGTAGCTAACACCAGAATTGGCTTTTCCTATTTATTCCAATCTATCATGGTGCCGTTTCTTTTGGCATCAGTAGTAGTAAAGCCTTGCGGATATCGCTTCTTGAGCTTCTCCAGGTTCTCTTCAAGAAGTTCCTGCATGTCCCATCCGAAGAAGTTGCATATCATCGCCGCGTACCATAATGTGTCTCCAATGTTTTCTTTGATTCCAGCTCTTTGGTCGTTGTCATGTGCAAACGTCTTTTTGATGCAGCTGGCAACATCTCCCGCTTCTCCGGTGATGCCCAAACCCCAAGTTAGAATCTCTTTTTCAGGGGTGTCAAACTTTTTGGCGGTTAATTTGCACAATTGTTGATATTCTCTTAAACTGTTTCCCGAAATTGCATTTTCCATGATTCCAGAGAAAATAGAGTTATATTTATTAAATTTTCTAGGATGTAGAATTAACTTCTCAATACTTCCTCTCAATCAATCCTCTCATCCGCCTGACAAACTCATCTGCTTCTACATACAGCCGTTCGTACTCCGGACCGGAAACTTCTTTTATCTCCCGGTGAGTTATCATCTTGCTCATGCGGTAGAATTTGCGCATAGTGTCTACATACTTCTTTTCCAGCAGCTTATGCTTGGCGAATACTCTTTCCAGCAAATCAGCTACGTGCTCCGGCGTAGGAGGAATCTCATTATGGTGCATTAACGCAGCGTGAGCAGAATCTATCACCGCCCAATACAAATCTAAGGTTGCCTGCAATAAATGCCATCTTGAATTTAACAAAGTTTTAGGCGACCTTCCATAATACCGCCATACACTTTCCGGGGACGGCCTGATGCGCCCTTGTTTCAACAACTTCTGCAAGGGGTCAAAGAAACCGATGTCAATTAAAGCCACTCCATCCCGAAGCATATTAACCACTACCGGATCTCCGGCTTTGGTATGCTCCCAGAAAGAAGTGAGCGTCATGGAAGTAATATGGAACTTAGGCGAAATTCTGGCAACCAGATTCTCCACGATGATCTTATACGTCTCGATCATGGGTTCAGTTATGGTAAACGTAGCATCATCCGTAATTACCAGCAGGTCAATGTCGCTTTGAGCAGTCTGGTCTTTTCTCACCGAGCTTCCGAATAATATCACTGATATCAGAAAATCGCTCAACTCTTTTTTAAGCTGTTCCGCAAATTTCTTGGCCAGATTAGAGTCTTCAGTAGAATATTGGTTAAAGTTCTCGTTCTCTCGGCGCATTATCTTAAATTCCATTATAAGGGGGTAATATTTATGTCGTTATAAGCTTTATTAACTATTTTTGGAGAGTGAATTGTGCATTTTGTCTTACAAAACGTCCACTTCTCAGTAATCTTTTTAAACCAACCGCTTTTCTTAACCACCGATATGCCTAAACTAAAAGGAACAGATAAAATCTATGATGTCATTATCATCGGCGCCGGCCCGGCGGGATTAGCGGCAGCCATTTATGCCGGAAGAAAAAAGCTATCAACTTTAGTTGTCAGCATAGATGTAGGAGGACAGGGAAATCTAACTACCCACATTGAGAATTATCCCGGGGTTATGCCTCAATCTGGGATGCAATTGATGGACGTGTTTCACACCCAGGCACAGATGTTCGGAGCCGAGTTTATGTTTGGTAAAGTGAGTGAAATAAAGCCGAAAGGAAAAGAGTTTGAAGTTATTGTGGCCGGAGAAGAATCTTATCTGGGAAAAACCATAATTATTGCCTTTGGCAAAGTTCCCCGAAAATTAGGAATCCCCGGAGAAGATAAATTTTTTGGGCGGGGCGTTTCCACTTGTGCTACTTGTGACGGCCCTTTATTCAAAAACAAAACTGTAGCGGTAGTAGGCGGGGGCAATGCGGCGTTGGAAGCGGTTTTAGACTTATCTAAGTTTGCTAAGAAGGTATATTTAATCCATCGCCGGGATGAGTTTAGAGGAGATGAAGTTACGGTAGAAAAAGTTAAGAATGCGCCCAAAGTTGAGTTAATATTAAATTCAATACTGGTAGAAATTAAAGGAGAAAAGTTTGTTTCTGCCACAGTGGTGGAAAATATCAAAGATAAAAGCAGGAGAGAATTAGAGATTGATGGAATGTTCTTGGAGATTGGATATATCGTAGATAGTTCTGTAGTAAAGTCTTTAGTTGACATTAATGAATTTAATGAGGTGGTTGTGGATAAAAAAGGAGCAACTTCCTGTCCAGGGCTCTTTGCTGCAGGTGATGTTACCGATACTCCGTTTAAGCAGGCGATAATCGCTGCGGGTGATGGAGCCCGGGCAGCATTAAGTGCGTACACGTACTTGACTTGCGGAGGGATGGTGGGGAAGAAGATAGCTCCGGATTGGCATTGCCCGAGCAAGAAAGAAGAAAAATGAGAACAGTTGTGATGGCAGATTTGTTTAGCATCATAAGGTCGAAATCATTATGCTTACCGAAGCTGGCGCGTCGCGGGGGGTTGTCCCATCCGGGGACGCAGCGCTTTCGGAATTTACTGCGGGGATTTCGAAGATGCTAAACAAATATGGAAAAGTTATTATTTTATTTTTCTTAATTTCATTCCTACTTTTAGTCAGCTGCGCTCCCAGCCCTGAGAGATTAGATAAGTTAGCCAGTTGCTTAACTGAAAAAGGGGCAGTGATGTATGGGGCATATTGGTGTCCGCACTGCCAGGAGCAGAAAGAACGGTTTGGAGCAGCTTTCTCTAAGATAAATTACGTGGAATGTGGGGTGCAAAAGCAGAAGTGTGCTGATGAGAACATTAAAGGATTGCCTACGTGGAGATTTAAAGATGGAAGTTCTGCTGAAGGCGTACAGGAATTCTCAGTTCTGGCCAAGAAAGCCGGATGTGAGTGGTGAGTTCAGCCATCGACACTTTTATATATTAATCAATCTTCTCGTAACCAATCAAGAGTTGAAAGATGAAGAAAACATTAATGTTGCTGTTAATAAGCATGTTCTTAATTTCACTAATTCAAGTTACAGCCCTCTATTCCGATTCTCCTCAGCTCAAAGTAACCCTGATGTCTCAAGACCCCGATCCGGTAGAGCCAGGGCAAATAGTTACCGCTAAATTTAAAGTGGAAAATAATGGCTCGCAAACTTCCAAAGATGTGGTCGTAAAAATAATGCCCAAGTTCCCTTTTACCATCTACGGTGATACCCCGGAAAAGAACATCGGCCAGCTGAAGGCTCTAGCTACCGGTGCCGATGCAGCAATTGTTGAATTTAAATTGAAAGTGGATGACGACGCCGTAGAGGAAGACACTGAATTAGAATTAGCTGCGTACATGGGAGAAGCCGGCGTAAGCTACACCAATAATGAATTCTTAATTGATATTCAAACTCATGATGCGGTATTGGCGATTACGGATATTACTTCTGAACCGTCTCTAATTGCTCCGGGAAGCACTGGTAAAGTCACCATTATGGTGAAAAATACAGCTGATTCTTTGCTCAAAGATATAAAATTCAAGTTGGACATGAGTGGAAGTTCAACTCCCGTAGCTCCGTATCAATCCTCTTCGGAGCGGATAATTGCGCAGTTGAACTCTAATTTTCAGCAGACTCTAACCTTTACGGTTATTGCCAAGCCCGATGCCGCTTCCGGATTATATAAAGTTCCCCTAAATATCTCTTACAATGACGAGAAAGGCACTTCTTACACTCAAACGGATGTGTTAGCTGTAATCATTGGCGAACGCCCTAAGATAAATGCGTATATCAAGAAAAGCACGGTGCAGCAAGCCGGGAAGAATGGGAAAATTACGTTGGAGATAGCTAACGCCGGAAATACTAACTTGAAATTTTTGGAATTAAACCTGCTTCCTTCGGAAGATTACCAGTTGATTACTCCCAGCAGTTATTTCTATTTGGGCGATGTGGATTCAGATGATACCGAAAGTGAAGAGATTGAAGTTTATGTAAATGAAGGGGTAGAAAAGTTAAAGCTGCCGGTTAAATTAAATTATGCGGATGCCAATAATCAGCCGTTCCAGCAGCAGTTTGACTTGGAATTGCAGCTTTATTCTATTTCAGAGCTGGAAAAGTTTGGAGTGCTGGAAAAAAGCAAAGTGTGGATTTATGTATTGATAATTATTTTGGCTGTGGGCGGGTTCTTTTATTACAAGAAGTACTGGAGGAAGAGCAAAAACGGGAAAGGCAAATAGTAAGTTATTTGTTAGAAATTAGCGTAGCCACTCTAAACCATGCTTAAAGACTACTTTCGCCTAGCCTTGCACAGCGTTAAACAGCGCAAGCTCCGCTCCTGGCTCACTCTATTAGGCATCTTTATCGGGATAGCTGCAGTAGTGGCTTTAATCTCTCTTTCCCAAGGCTTAGAATCTGCCATCAAGGAACAATTTGTGAAATTAGGCTCAGATAAAGTGCTGGTACAGGCAATTGGTTCTGGTTATGGCCCTCCCGGCTCAGGCGCAGTTGCTCCTCTGACTAAAAGCGATTTGGACGAAATCAAAAAAGTTAAAGGAGTAGATCAGGCTTTTGGCAGATTAATCCGCTCGGTTAAAGTTCAGTTTGATAAAGAAGTGGAATACACTTATGCGGTTTCTGTTCCAGATGATAATGAAGATTTACAATTAGTAATCGAAGTTAATAATTATGAGCTAGAACAAGGGCGGATGCTGAAAAAAGAGGATAAATACAAAGCGGTGCTGGGAAAAGATTTGGCTACGGATTTGTTTGGGAAAGAGGTACAACTTCAGGATACTTTAGAGCTGGAAGGAAAAGAATTCAAAGTTGTCGGCTTACTTAAAAAATCTGGCAATCCTCAGCAGGATATTGCTTTAGTGGTTCCGGAAGCGGCACTGGAAGAGATTTTAGGGATTGAAGGCACCAAAGATATGATTGCAGTTAAAGTCAATCCGGGAGAAGAGTTGTCAACTGTTTCCGAACGCGTTAAAAAAGAGCTGCGAAATCACCGTAATGTAAAAGAAGGAAAAGAAGATTTCAGCGTAGAAACGCCGGAGAATATTTTAGCTACACTTACAACTATTCTGGCGATTGTGCAGGGGATTCTGGTAGGCATCGCAGCGATTTCCCTGTTAGTTGGTGGAATTGGGATCATGAATACCATGTACACCGCAGTTCTGGAAAGAACTAAAGAAATCGGGATAATGAAGGGACCGAGTCGGGATTGTTAGGATTATTGGGAGGAATTATCGGAGTGGGGTTAGGATTGGGAATAAGTAAAACCGTGGAGTATGTTGCTTACCAAATCTATCAAGCATATTTGATCAAAGCCGACATCAGCTGGATTTTGATTGTAAGCATGTTACTGTTCGCTTTTGCTATCGGGGCAATCTCCGGGGCGTTACCAGCACGGCAGGCAGCGAAGCTGAAGCCGGTGGATGCGTTAAGGCTGTAAGAAGTTTGTTTAGAACATTCTAAGAAGTATATTTCTTTGTCGATTCAATTATGCGAAGATATTTCGGCATGTTCTCATTTAAAATTGCTAAGCTTAACGGCCTAATCGCGCGGTAATAATACTTTAATTCAGTATTAGTTAAAGTTTCATGATTAAATATCTTATCCATTATCCTGCGCTTTCCTGGAGAATAAATCCGAGCCAAGGCTTGGTTGAGATTTAAAGTACCTCGCATATCAATCTGTTTAGTAAGATCCTCTTTTGTTTTAATCTCTTTCTGTTTTTGAGAAGATTTAAACGACGTATAATAATATTCAAATTCGTCTGCTGGTATCTTTTTATGAATCTTTTCCTGTTTAATAATCGCTGCCAGATTTGGGGATGTTATTTTCTCTCTCTTAAAAATTTTATGAGTGATTAAGATTAAACGACCGAATATATTTCTATTTTTTCCATTTAAATGTTTAATTATCTGGGCATAATCAAATTCCTGCTGGAATAATAAAGGGAGCGCCAACAGCAGCCTTTCATTATTGCTCTTTATGATTTCAATTATTCTATTTTCATTTGAAGCATAGCCGGGGAACTCTAAAGAGAATCCTTCTTGTTCCAAACTTTTTATTAGTTTTGCAGATATCATCTTTGGCGCCATTTCATTTCAAAATGCTGAAACTTGTAATCATAATCAGAGATAATTGCGGTTTCAGCGTAAAGATAATACCTCTGTTTCAATTTCTCAAAGTCAAGTTTTTCATGTTTTATTATAGCAATGCCGTCCTCAATGTCTCTTCGTTCAGAACGGGCAATCTTAGTGATGATAATATCGTACCAATTGAGGATAAACAGCTTTATCTCAAACACATTTGAGATTATGAGACCGCAGTCGAATTTATTTTTCCAATAGTGCGCCGATGCTCGGATAATTTCTTCCAATCTTCCGGCAATGAGTATCCTAAAATAAACTCACTATAAAACATATCAATTCTCGTATCTTTTAGATGCCAGATATTGCACAATTGAGAGGTGCTTTCCTCTTTAAGCCCGGCAAGCTGAAATAGGTATTTAATGCGCTCATATTTAGCAGTAGTTAAGAAGTCAATATCTTTAGTTGATTCTTTAATACCTTTAAGCACCATAGCCGTACCGCCTATTGCGAACAATTCCAGCTCTTGGTCTAAATCGGCGATGAGTTGTAAAAAAATTTCTAAGTCCGTTAAACCGGTTGGTTCCGGGTTCTTATAGTTGTTTTCATACATTTTAATACACTTTTTCATACATAAATGTGGGGTAGTATAAAAGCTTTGTGGTTGCTGAGTGATTAGGTTTCCTCGTGTAAAATAATTGGCGGAAGCGGTTCTGCGGAAGAAAGCAAAACGGGAGGGGTGATAGTTGATTTACTTACGGGGGGTAAGGCAAGTTCAAGATAATGCCCTTCGGGCAGGCCTCATTCTAGCTTAACTGGATCCAATCTGTAATTCTTTCTCTATATTTAAACAACTCAGGAGGCCCTTCAGGGAGAGAAGGTGGAAAATAATCTATTGGTTCAAGCATTTTCCCACATTGGAAACAAGGAATACTGTTTTTTGGATAAAAATATTTTGTTATACTTTCTTGCTTATCTTTCTGAACAGGCACTTTGCCATACTTTGTGCGACAGTACTCTTCCAATGAACTCATCAACAGTAAAGGTTACATAATACTTTTTCTTATCTCCACAAACTATGGTAACTCCCTTACCATTATAGTCGATAATGCGTCTGTTGGAGATGGGAGGATGACGTATGTAGCGAGCAATGTACTGGACAAGTTCTTTTCTAGGAATATCTGCCTTAATTACCTTAACATTGTAGCCGTTATGATGTTGATAATAATGAAGGCTCTCTAATAAATATTGATTATCAAATGTTTTCTCGACATGTTTAGTGACTACTTTTAAACAAAGAGCTTTCCACTTCTTACGGAGGAGTTCATAAGGAAGATAATCAATGTGAACCCATTGATTATGCTTCTTTGACATACCTCCTTGGGTGACAACGGTATGGAAATGAACATTATATTTCATGTCTTCACCATACGTGTGAAGGGAAGAAATCATTCCAGGAGTTACTACTTGGTGCCTTATCTCAAACATAACTTCATAAATAGTTTGATACACAGCAAAAGATAACTCCTTGATACAGTCAAAGTTATCATGAATTAATTTCCAGAGAGAATCGGGCATTGTAAAGATGATATGGCTATGTTTAACTTTGAGTAAACGTTTAGTTGTTTTCTCAGCCCATTTGTTTACATATGAAGTTCCACATCTACTGCAACAGCGACTGTTGCAACGGAAATG
>JACRPH010000081.1 GCA_016214025.1 Candidatus Woesearchaeota archaeon | reverse complement strand
CCAACCGACACTTACTGCGAATGGCAATGCAATAATGGGAAGTGTATCCCCCAATCTTATGTTTGTGACGGAGAAGAGGATTGCAGTAAAGGAGAAGACGAAAAAAACTGTTCTGTACCTCCGGACACTTATAATCCACCATCTCCGGATACAATTCAAGGGTGTCCTGAATACACCTGTAATGATGGAAATTGCATTCCTTATGGTTGGATTTGTGATGGAGCGAATGACTGCAATAGTGGAGAGGATGAAGAAGAGTGTGGCTGTCCTGAATACACTTGCAGTGATGGAAATTGCATTCCTTATGGTTATTTTTGCGATGGAGAGAATGACTGCAGCAGTGGTGAAGACGAGATAAATTGTGGATGTGTGGCTGATGATGATTGTCTCGCCGGAGAAGTTTGTAAAGACGGAGAATGTGTGGCGGGTTGTGTGGACGAGTGTGATTCTCCTGGGTATGCGGGTTGTGATGGAAATGTGCTCATCGTTTGCACCGATTATGATGCTGACCCTTGCTTAGAATGGGATTATTTGGGAGATTGCGGTGCAGGATATGTTTGTCAAGACGGAGAATGCATCTCTACCAGCTGTCCTGAATACACTTGTAATGATGGAAACTGTATCCCTTATGCTTATATTTGCGATGGTGGATGGGATTGCAGCAGCGGAGAAGATGAATCTGAAGCTATATGTGGCTGTCCTGAATACACTTGCAGTGATGGAAGTTGTATTCCTTATGGTTATTTTTGTGATGGAGAGAATGACTGCAGTAGTGGAGAAGATGAAGAAGGGTGTTCAGTATGTTCTAGTATTGGATTATATACCTGTAATGACGGACAATGTATTCCTTATGATTGGATTTGTGATGGTGGCGCTGATTGCAGTAATGGAGAAGATGAGGAAGGATGTTGTGTGGATGATATTGGATGTAGTTATGATGGCCAGGTATTTTGTAGCGGCAATTTACCCATGAAGTGTATAACTAGCCTTGATGATGATGAATGTTTAGACTCTTATAATACTGCTAACAATTGTAGTATATCGGGTAAAGTCTGCCAAGATGGTGAATGTGTCCAAACTTGTACCGATGAATGCACTCCCTCCGGCAAGAAAGAATGCTCCGGAAATGGCTGGAAGCAGTGCGGTAATTACGATGCAGATACTTGTTTAGATTGGAGTACTGTTACTCCCTGCAAAGCTACTGAGTCTTGTTCCGGTGGAATCTGTGCCGCTACCTGTACCGATGAATGTACTCCTTCCGGAAAGAAAGAATGTACCGGTAGCGATTTAAATAGCTGGAAACAATGTGGTAATTACGATGCGGACAGTTGCTTGGAGTGGAGCACCACTACCGACTGTGGAATGGGAAAATTCTGTTCCAGTGGGGTATGTGATCCTTGTGGAGATAGCGGATGCGAATATGTTGGACAGAAGTTATGTAGCGATAATTTTGTTGTAGAATGTGGATATCTTCAAGGATGTCTGAATTGGGTCGATATTTATGAATGCAATGCTGGGGAAATATGTCAAAATGGAGAATGTGTGACGAGTTGCACCGACGAATGCACCCCCTCCGGCAAGAAAGAATGCTCCGGAAATGGCTGGAAGCAATGTGGAAGTTATGATGCAGATACTTGTTTAGATTGGAGTACAGTTACTCCCTGTAAAGCTACTGAGACTTGTTCTGGTGGAATCTGTGCCGCTAGTTGTACAGATGAATGTTCTCCTTCCGGCAAGAAAGAATGCTCCGGAAATGGCTGGAAGCAATGTGGTAGTTATGATGCAGATACTTGTTTAGATTGGAGTACAGTTACTCCCTGCAAAGCTACTGAGTCTTGTTCCGGTGGAAGTTGTGTCGTTGCTTGCACTGACGAATGTAACTATGTAGGAGAAAAATCCTGCAATTTGGGTGGTGACATGTTAACCTGTGGAAATTATGATGCAGATACTTGCTTAGATTGGAGCTTAACTTCATGTGCCCCTGGGACCTGTTATTTTGGAGAGTGCATCCCTGCTTGTACTAACGATTGCACTCCCTTAGGCAAAAAAGAATGCTCTGGCAATGGCTGGAAACTGTGCGATTATTACGACGCAGATCCTTGTTTAGAATGGAGTGCAATTACTCCCTGTAAAGCTAATGAGACCTGTTCTAGTGGGGCTTGTAAGTGTACTGATGAATGTTCACCTTCCGGAAAGAAAGAGTGTTCTGGAGATGGATGGATACAATGTGGTAATTACGATGCCGATACTTGTTTGGATTGGAGCACGATAACCTCTTGTAAAAATCCACCTAATTCTTGTTATAATGCCTCGGGCTATTGCACAAATGGACAATGCAACTATAACTATAATAATGGAGCAACTTGTAATGACAATAATGAATGCACTACAAAAGATACCTGTCAAAATGGAACTTGTAAAGGAACTCCAATTGTACCTAACGCCCAGATGGATCAATATGAGGGAACTTTTACAAACGATAAAAGTCAAAATGCCACAGTATTAGACAGTACAAGTGATTGTATGAATGGGGCAGGAATTAAGGCAAATATTTATCCCAAATCCAATAATGATATTGACTGGTATAAAATTTATGTAGATGATGCAGCATGTATATTATATCCCGAGTTTAATTTATATAATATACCTGCGAGTGATGATTATGATTTGTGTGTATATTATGAACCAAATTCAGATTGTACACCGGGAAAAGTGACCTGTTTGAGTGGTAGTTGGACCAAAGATTATATTGATCAGTATGTTGCACCCGGAGTACTAGGCAAAGCTTTACTTGAAGGCTGTTGTTCCAAAAATGTAGACTCTTTAACTGAATATGTTAAACTTGATCCCGAGGCGCTAGGTTGTTGGTTGGATGATGATGGGTCATATTATATTAAGATTTATCCACAAAAGTCATCTGGTTGCGGAGAGAGTTACTCATTGGATTATATATTTTAATATTAAACTTATTGTGGGAGTAGAAACATGACACTAAACAACATCGTTAACAATTTAAGAAAAAGAGCGGTTGGTGTAGGGCTAACCACCGTAGTATTATCTTTAGCCGGTTGTGGTGCAACTTCCCAAAAGAGCTGTGAGAATGACTTTGATTGCCCCGGCCAGCAAACCTGTGAAAATAATGTGTGCTCCGGAGCCGGACAGAAATGCAGCAATGACTTTGATTGTCCCGGAGATGAATACTGCGCCAATAATTTATGCACTTCTAATGGTCAGCAAAGCTGTAATAATGACTTTGACTGTCCTGGAGATTCTGTATGTGAAAATAATGTGTGCTCTGGTTACGGCTCGGCTCAACCTCCTCAAGAGAGATATGATGAGTTCGTCTCTATTCTATCCTCAAATGATTTAGAACAAAGTTTGAGCTACTTTGACCCTTTAATGCAGAATAAGTATAAAACGATTCTTCAGAATGAGGACTTAAAAAAACTATCAGGACAGCTTAAAGGAGCAACACTTACCCCCACAACTGAAGGAGAGAGACTTAGAGAATATACTTTGGTTAAGTCTTGCAATACGGATATAGAATGCCCCGGAGAACAAACCTGTGAGAATGGTCAGTGCGATGGGATAGAATACTCTATTCTTTTCATGAAAACATATCAAAATGGAACCGAAACGTGGAGTATTAGGGGGCTTTGAGGTGCAAAAATGAAACAAAACCAATCTAAAAGTGCAAGAGTGATACAAACCCTGGCTGCCGCTGCAATAGCTTTGGGCATAACCCTTGCCCCCAGAAATGCTAATACCTACTCACACGGAACCATGGAAGATCCTTCTATCCATCCTTTGTTAGTAGATGAGTTAATGGACTTTTATGGGACTGCGGGAAAGAATTCTAAACTAAAAGCAGATGTGGAAAAACTAAAACAAGGCTCAATTGATGAGGATAGTCCCCCATATTACATCCGTTCTTTTAATCACTTTATGGATTTTGAAACAGGAGAGGGAATATTCGGGTTTGCTTCTACGAGTGAATGGGCTACTAGCTCAGAATTGCAAAGCGGAGATGTGCTTTTAGATAAACTACCTCCAGTATTAGCTAAGTATTACCAGAAATTAGGAATTGAAGTAACCTATCCCTTCGGCGACCATTCATGGGAAAGAGTAGTAGAAAGCTATAAAAATAGTGGAACTATCGGAGAGGATTTTGGACATGTGTTTCATCTTATTTCGGATATGACTGTTCCGGCTCATGTGCGCAATGACCCGCACTGGGGAGAAGCACCTTTCTTAGAAAAACTCACCTCCGGCAGTTATTTTCAGGTAAGTCTGTGGCCAACCGATTCTTACGAAGTATGGACGGATGATAATCGTAACGAAATCATGCCTCAAGTTAATCCACAAAATGTTCCTAAATTTAACACTTTGGAAGAGTTGATGCAAGACTTGGCTTACTTTACCGGCTCTAATTTTTATAGCGATGGGGAGATTATTAGCGTATTAGGATTATTGGCTTCTACCAACCATAGTCCGGTAGAAGATATGTATAAAATAAAAGAAGGCAAGAAAGTATATTTTGCTAAAGACATTGAAGGGAAAGAGGTCCGTCTCTTAAGAAAAGGAATTTTAACCAGTTGGACCGATGATACTTGTCTTGCGGATTATTGGAGTGTGTTAGGAACTAAAGCGATAGAATATGGAGCAGCAGCGTTGGAGATTCTAGCGAAAGAGGAACAGACATGTAGCGATAAGTGCTCTTCCGGAGAAACCAAATGTTCCGGCGACGGATGGAAATTATGCGGAGATTACGATGGAAATGGCTGTGTAGAATGGGGAGATGTGATTAATTGTGATGCTGATGAGTATTGTGAGAGCGGAGAGTGTGTTTCAGGAACTCCTACTTGTGAAGATTATGATTTCCAAGACTGTTACGGCAATGAGGTATGGTGGTTTGATTCCTGTGGCAACCCCCAAGAATGGATACAATCTTGTGATTATGGATGCAATAATGGGCAGTGTGAAGGAGAAGTATGTACTCCCGACTGTTCTGGCAAAGAATGCGGTGATGACGGCTGCGGGAATAGCTGTGGGGGTTGTGGTGGTGGGGAGAGTTGCGAAAATGGAACATGTGTAGGAAGCAGTTTAGAAGGGTTATGTGAGGTTTGCGAGAGTGACGCTGACTGCGTAGAAGGGATGTATTGTTATTATGACGACAACACCTGGAAAAAAGCATGTGTACCATCATGTTTTGGTGATACTTGTCCAAATGAATTCAGTTGCGGAGGGATGGATCTGTGTGTACCATACGGTGGACTTATTTGCACAAGCAGTACTGAAGCATCCTTTGCTAACGCTTGTGGACAGTTAGGAATGATTCGCTCTCAGAATTGTGATCCATGTGACGAATCAGAGTGTACCAATAAATCCGGTTCTTTTTGCAAAGATTACTCTCTCTGTAAGTAATGAATACCAACTAAGCAAAAAATAATAAGAAAGAGTACTGTGCTTTACTTCACCACTTCATATTCCTTCACGATAACTATCATGAACAGCAGCAGAATTACCGCTAGAACAGATATTTCTTCTGATAAAACCGCCATTATAACTGGCACAAAAGGCACAAAAACGCCAATTTTAATGGCAGAAAAAACAAAAAGCATATAAATAAGCCCCAATTACCTCTTTTCTATGGAAGAACTAACTCGTTTAAATCCCTGGTGGAAAAATAAGCAGGCGATAGAAGATGACTTTCACTTAACTAAAGTTAAACAGGCAATTATAAACTGGCATCCGCGCTTAATTCCTAAGCTAATTCCGGGGATATACAGTATTAGGGGACCAAGACAAATCGGAAAAACCACCTGGCTCAAACAGACTATAAAAGAGCTGCTTCGCTCCGTATCTCCTGAAAACATTATGTTCTTTAATTGCGATTTACTTCACTCAAATGAAAATATAGTAAAAACCATCAGAGCATACTTAGAATTGCTCCATCCAACTGGAATTAAATATATTTTTTTGGATGAAGTATCGTATGTTCCGGATTGGCAGCTGGGAGTGAAACATCTCTATGACTGTGGCGAACTTAAGGATACAGTATTAGTAATCACTGGCTCTTACTCTATTGACATCAAAAAAGCATTTGAAAAGCTTCCCGGAAGGCTGGGGGAAGGGAAAAGGCATTATAAACTTCTTCCACTCACCTTCAGAGAATACTTATCCGCCATAAATTCTCCTCTGTTAGAAAAGAAAAATCTCAAACTCTACCTCGAAGAACTCAATCAAGAATTTAAGAGTTATTTGCTTACCGGCGGTTTTCCTGCAGTTATAGATTGCTATAAAAAAAATGGTTTCATCGATGAGTCTTTATACGAAACCTATAAAAATTGGATAATTGGAGATTTGGAAAAATGGGGAAAATCAGAGAGAAATTCCAAGCAGATCTTTAAAAGAATATTTGAGACTTATACCTCAGAAGTAAACTGGGACACCTTAAGCGGAGGGACGGACATAAAATCTCACACTACCATTAAAGAATATGTATCCTCATTTGAAGACATATTTGCAGTAGAGTTTGTCCATAAGATGGATTATAATCAAAAAATACCAGATTACCCTAAATCCAAGAAAATTTACTTCAGCGACCCTTTCATTTATTACTCGGTGTGGAAGTGGTGTTTTGGAGAGGAGAATTGTTTTAACTTCTTTAAAGAGCAATTGCAGAACCAGTTATTTCTGAGTAAAATTGTGGAGGGTGTAGTATTAAATCATCTGGCAAAATGCTTAGAACTAAACAGCAATTTAGACCGTTTTGATTACAAAGATGCTATTTTTTACTGGCGCAATCGCACTAATAGCGTAGAACTTGATTTTGTGCTAAAGCACGACATGCAGGCATTTGAAGTCAAATGGAGCGAACAGTTGAGAAGCGAGAGTTTTGCAGGCAGAGAATACTTTGATAAATTATTGCTGCTTACCAAACATCTGGAAGGGAAAGGTACCGAACCTATTAGTCTGTTTTTGGCAGAAAAAAAATAGAAACCTCCTTTACTTCACCACTTCATATTCTTTCACGATAACGAGCATGAACCTCAGCAGAATTACCACTGGATATAGATCTTTCTTATTATTAACCCGCCATCTAAAACGGCGCAGGATGTAAAAAACACCCCAAAGTTTAAATATGTGTTATCACATCTGCTCACATGGTGATGCAAATGACCAACTTGACTTTATCTGTACCGGAAGAACTTCATGAAAGAATGATTCAGCACTCTGAAATTCGCTGGAGTGAAGTAGTTAGGAAATCAATCTTGGATAAAATAGAACTATTAGAAGCGATGGATAAATTAGCACAGAAGAGCAGGCTAACTAAAAAAGACGTAGAAGAGATTGCTCATAAGATAAATAAAGAAGTATACGAGGAGTTAAATAGGAGATGAAGACAATATTAGATGTGAATATCCTTCTCTCAGCTTTAATTCGGGACTCTACCACCAGGAAAATTATCTTAGAGAGATTACTAGACTTATATTTCCCAGAGTTATCTTTACATAAGATTCGAAAATACCAAGATTACATCATAGAAAAATCTGGTTTGACCAAGCTGGAATTTTTCATTCTACTACGTAGTTTGTTGGGATGCATAAAGATAATTCCAACTGAGATTGTACACGCAAATTGGAGTGAAGCAAAAAGCATTATGGAACATATTGATCCTGAAGATGTAACATTTATCTCTGCGGCTTTGGGATTAGGAGAGGATACTATTATCTGGTCAGATGACGCTCATTTCGATAAGCAAACAGTTATTCCTGTACTGAAGACCAAAGAAATAGTTGAATTGTGGTATGGGAATAAATAGAGGATAAAACAAAAATCCTTCACTTCACCACTTCATATTCTTTCACAATCACTATCATAAACAGCAGCAGCATTCACAGCTTGCTTCCCAACAGCCACTTCCACAACGGAACATAGATAATGTGCTTATTTCCAATAGCCTCTTCAGCTTCCAAGCATTCAGTGATAACTAGTAAACTATTGCAGCATAATTCCTCACTTGCTTTCAGCAAGGCTCGCACTTCCCTTTTCTTGGTATCAGGATCATCAAGATTAGCGCACACCTGAATCAGCTGCTGAACTGAGCCTTCTTTCACTACAAAATCCACTTCTTCCTGCTGAGGATAATTCTTCCAGTAACACAGCTCGGTTAGTGGGCCTTGCCTCCTCTTAAGCTCAAGAAACACCGTATTTTCGAGCTTTCTTCCTTTGTCGGCGCTGGTTTCAATTAATTTAGCAAATCCCAGGTCGCAAAGATAGCTTTTGCTAAGAGCATTGTCTCCCTTTCGGATAGAGGATGAAAATTTTGGCAGCGAGAACACAAAAAAAGAATCTTCCAGCAGCGAGAAATAAGAGTAAAGGGTATTTTTGCTGATTTTAAAACCTTGGGTGAGAGCGGTTGAATATATTTTATGTATACTCAGTTCTTTGGAAAAAGTTGCCAGAATGGACTTAATCAGCCACTTTAATAATTTGGTGTTCCGGATATTATATCTTTCTATTAAATCCCGATAGATTATAAGGTTGAAGTATTCATTGATTATTTTTAACTTGGTTTCTATATCTGAAGTTTGGAATACTTCTGGATAGCCTCCAAATGCCAGATGTTCTTCTAGCAGGCTTAATAACATTGATTTCTGTTGAGACCCCAAGGGTGCAGTGAGCAATAAAGGGCTTTTACTTTGCACAAACTCTTGAAAAGAGAACGGTAGAAGCAGGTAAGAAAGAGTCCTGCCGCGAAGGGAAGTGGCAATTTCCTTGCTTAGTAATTTTGAACTGGAACCGCTGATAAACATTTTATACCCTTCATCGTGAAGTGATCGTGCTGCCGCTTCCCATCGTGCAATATTCTGAGGCTCATCCATAAAGAGGTATAATTTTTGGCTTATGCTGGAAGGATAAAACTGCCAGTGAAGCTTGAGAATCTCGCGAATTTCGTTAAAAGTTATTCCTGTCAATCGCGTGTCTTCAAAGTTCAGATATACCAGTTGCTCTTTTTTAACTCCCTGCGACAATAGTTCTTTCATTACCTGATACAAATAGTATGATTTTCCTGCCCGCCTAGGACCAATGATAGAGATGATCTTGGGCGTAGTTGGAACTTTGAGCATTCGTGGCACTAACTTGGGAATAGGCTTAGTTTGAAAGTCAGCCAAATACTCTTGAATTTCTGGAAGTTTCATTTCATCTATGTATGGGGACACTTATATATAAATGTTTCCCTCTATGGAAAGAAACAATACTTGGTTTTAATTTACCACCCATTCTAAAACAAACCAAAAAATAAGAAGATAAAAATCACTTCACCACTTCATACTCTTTCACGATAACTATCATAAACAGCAGCAGGATTACCGCTCCAGCTATCAGATACCATATCCCCGCCATCAAGCTGGACTGGCTTAACGACTCGTACATCCCCCAGCCCATTACTTTTTAGGGAAATTAATTCTGCTCACTAAGTTTTAAATAAAAGCTCTCATTGCCAACCTCTAATGACCAAAAGAGGAATTAAGATCACTGCAGAAAGCTATTGGAGAGGCTTACGTAAAATCGGCTTAGACTCTTCAGTCATTATAGACATGATAGCAAATAAAGAATTATTAAATAAAATTCCAATTAAGAGATATTTTTAAAAAGAAATTTTCTAAGAGGCAAAGATAGACATGGCTTCCCTCACATCACCTTTAGCTTCTCTCAAAGCTTTTTCCCAATCATTTTTTCTCTTTTCCTGCACCCAGCCAGTGGTTTCTTTGTTTTCAAGTACAAGAGAATAAAATAACTCAAATTCAAACAGCTTCATCTCCCGTTCAGCTATCTTTTCAGCTTCTTTTAGGATTTCCTCTTTGATAACTTTCTCTCGTTCTTCAAAAAGTTTATGCAGTTGCTGAGATTCCATAATTTTAGTTAAATGAGGCTCAATTTAATAAATGTTTCGCTGATTTTGGCGTTGCATGGATGTTAATCAGAAAAATAAAAAAATCTTACTTCACTACTTCATATTCCTTCACAATTACTATCATGAACAGCAGCAGGATTACCGCTCCAGCAATCAGATACCATATCCCCGCCATCAAGCTGGACTGGCTTAACGACTCGTACATCCCCCAGCCCATTACGATAAATCCTAGCCACAAGAATTTGTCCAACACTAATTTCAT
>JACRPH010000045.1 GCA_016214025.1 Candidatus Woesearchaeota archaeon | reverse complement strand
GATATCAATTTCGTTCTTTTTTACGAAAAGTTTATATCCTTTGTAGGGAAACAGATTATCCAACAACGAAAATAGGGTCTCCATCCTCGCCAAAAGCGGGGTGGTTACTCTTATAGTTTATCCCAAAACGGGAGAAGAAACATTGAAGATTTATCAGTCTACCAATTGGTTCTGGACCAAAAAATTGATAAGAAATATGGGCAGCCGTTTTACAAGCTAAGCAAAGGACGGGGTGAGGATTCAGGCACTAAATGATAAGTTTACATCTCTTTAATCTTCTTCAACGCATCCGAGAAAAAACTTTTTCTCTCTTTAATCGCTGTAGGCTGCACCGGAAACATTCTTTCATTAGAATCGTCAAATACCACTGCTGCCCCTTTAACATGCGGCAATATATTTAATTCTTGGTCCAGCCCTGAACGCATATAACTTTGCATCAATTGCCCTAAAGCTTGCACGTCCATCTGTGCAGTCAGGCGATGAGAAATAACGATATCGGCTTGAGTCATAACATCAGTATGAATCTTCGCTGGCTGTTGCGTAGCCAGGATTAGCGATATTCCCGGCTGGCGGCCTTCTCTTAAAATTGTAATCAATGCGTCAGTTGCCGCAGTTTTCCCGTCGTGGGGCAGAAGTTCATGCGCCTCGTCCAAAGCAATCCACACCAGCGGCTGCCAGCATTCTTTGGTTGAATAAAGTCCGGCAAAGTAATCCTACAACTAATGCTTTGATTCCCCATCCGGATGCTACCGTAGCATAAGGAGAAATATCTAATACCGTTACTTGTCCGCCGGCAATCATATCTTTTAATGGAGTTCCTTCCGTAGCAAAAATACCCCATTCCTGCGCCTTTAAGAATTGATTGACGATTATGCTTTTAGTTACTTTATCGCTCTCTTCATCAATTTTAACTTTTTCGATAAGCTCATCCATAGAATAGCTTTTCTCTAGGCTATTTAACCCCTGCACCACCTTTGCGATTAATACTCCTTCAGCTGAGTTTGGATTAAGGTCAAACGCACTGCACCAATCTTCCGGCCCCACATCTATCGGGCGGATAGAAAAAGGGAAGTCGGTAGGGATGCCTTCTTCTTTAAACTTGTAGAAAAATCCAGTAGGAGTATAAATCTTAACATCTAATCCTTTGGGACTGAATCCCCATTGGGTGGCCAGCTCAGCATCCTGAAAATTAGGGTATTTCATAGTCCAATAAATTCCCATGGTGTCGATAAGAACAATAGAAAGATTTTGTTTTATTTCTGGTGGAAGGTCAGACAAGCCTTCGGCGATGGCGCCAAGAGTGTAAGAATTATGGACAATGATATCATTCGCTACAAAATTGTGCGTTTCTGGAACAGTAAGGTCATAAACTTCAAATTCTCCTTCTAGTAATTTCATAGATACAATCTCATCCCAAAAGATGTCTGAAGATGCAAACTTTTCTAATAACTCCGATTCATCAGCTAAAGCCATTTGCATCAATTTCTGGCGTGATGGCGAGTGAAACATACTTTCTCTCATAGCTTTGGGATGTGCATATTCCATTTTTCTTCCAATTTCAGCCCAATTATCTGGATGATAAATTTCCCATATCTCTTTTGGTATTGTATCTACATTGGGATTTCGGATAATTTTTATTGATTCTAATAAAGCGATTTTAGCGTTCTCTTCTTTTTTACCATAAAAACCAATCTCTTGTAAATATTGATTAACATTTTCACCATAAACTTCTAATTCATGAGAATAAAATATTTTTCCATTAGATTTAATATTTTTATTTCTAATCTTTGAAAGAACGCCAAATCTTAACAATAAATGCCGGACTGCATCAATAATCTCTTTGGATGAAGAGCAATAACTTACAAACCAATGTCCAGCTTTTTTGTAAATCGTCCCATCGCAAGAAAATAATCTATTGAGAAATAAGCTTAACTGGTGTTTCGGCAATTGGAATATTTCTTTTGGTATAAATTTTGTATACGAATTTTTGTTATACAATCCAAATCGTTCTATCCACATTCTAATAGAAGAATGAGCAAACTTCGGACCAACATTAAATCTACCTAGCACATTCCTTTTGCTTTGCTCTGTAATCACTTTTTTAATTTGACTGACGCGATAACAACCTTTTTTACTATGTAAATCAACTCTTAGGTTTGAATCAAGATAACTTACAGATTGCTTGAATTCTTGTAATATCTTATCATCCATATTAGAAAATAGTACAAAACGGTTTCCTAAATGTCCTTCTGCAATTAAATACGCTAATAATTTAATTTCATGTTCTGGCACAGAATTTTCTCCAAAAGCCTCTACCTTTCGAGGTGTAGCAATTCGGGAACCAAAACTCAATTTTTCTGCCGGAATCCATCCTTTTACGGTTAAAAGAGGATGTTCTGGGGTAAGTTTAATCGTTTTTCCGCTTCTTAAACCAATTTCGATAAGTTTGTTAGTTGGCCTTTTGAAAAAATTAATCTTCTGTTCTGTTTTAATCTTAAGGTTCTCATCAAGAGTAAAAATGTCATTATCATTGTTTTCCAAGTCTTTAATTTTAGCCTGAGAACCGTCATTTAAAGTGATTAGAGTATCACCATGGAGACACTTGCCACTTCCCCTTTTTCCCACGATAAACACCACATGTGCTCCCGCCACATCCATATATACTGGATTAGATAAAGAAGTAGTCTGCCCCATCTTCACATACTGCTTCCCCATCAGGATGGTTCCTTTCAGCCCGAATTTTTCAACCTCTTTTTTGCTTCGCCCGATAATTACATCAAATGCCATAGTTTAAGAGATAATTGAAGAGAATAAAAACCTATCGGTAAGAAACAAATACAAAAATAATAGCAAATCTCGTTAATTATGGAACTTGTCGAGATTTGCTAGTATAGTAAATTGCATGGCATAATGTTCCATTATTTTTGCAATTTACTATAAAGAAAATAATAAAAATCTAATTCATCAGCTTCTCATCGGTAACGATATCTACTCTTCCTGCTTCTTTAATTTTAGTGCTGGTAGCGACAATGTGGGCTACACCCAGCTTCTCTGCCACTCGAGCTAGTTCCAAGTCAATCGCTCCATCTAATACTAAAGCATGCACTCCGCCGCTTAAACTTTTAATGGTGGAAGTCAGCTCGCTCAAAGGAACTTTCCCCATTACATTTAATCTTTCATCAAAGATGCATGCCCCTCGGGTTCCAAATAAGTCTTCTAAAGTTTGCTTGAACAACTTTTTTTCTTCCGGTGTCAATCTGCTCCCTCCGCTGCTTGGATGCAGGGCTACTGGTCGTGGCAGCGGTGATTGAGTTGTCGGAGATGGCGCCGCTGCTGGTTGCTGCTGCGTTGGCTTAGCTCCGAATCTGATTTCAGGCTGAGCTCTCTTTTCGCTATTATCTCTATGGGGCGGAAACCGTGAGTCTTCTCGTTGAAAAGTGGGCTTTCTTAGGTTATCTGTAGGCTCTCTCAATGCCCCATTATCGTCAATCCCCAAGTCCAGCTTGGCCTGTTCTGCCGTAATTCTTCCGCGCAAAGCTTTATGGATTTCTTTTTGAGTAATTTCTTCTACTTCTTTGCCATCGGGGGCTTTACATACAAAATCTACTTCAGCATTGCTTAGTATTTCCCTAACAATCAAGTCTCCGCCGCGGTCGCCATCGACAAAAACCGTACTGGTCTTTTTTTTAGTGAGTTCTCTTACCGTTTCCGGGGCAGAAGTTCCGTTTAAAGCAATAGCATTCTTAAAGCCATGTTTAAGCAGATTGAGTACATCTGCCCTTCCTTCCACGATAATGATTTCTTCACTGCTATCAATGTCCGGGCCAGCAGCAAGCTTCTCGCGGCCATATTCACACACTTCAGTCATTCTCACCGATTGAGACACTTCATCGGCTAATTCTTGTGAATCGGGCAGGGTATCCTGAGTAAGTGTTTTCAATAGTTCTTTAGCCCTCTCTATCACAAACTGGCGCTTACTGATTCTGACATCCTCAATTTTATTAACTTCAATCTTGGCGTTGCATGGGCCAATCCTTTGGATGATTTCCAATGCTGCCGCCACAATAGCAGTTTCAGTTTTATCCAAGCTGCTTGGGATTACAATCTCCCCCATGGTTTTCCCGGAACTGGTGTTAACATTAACTTCAATCCTGCCGATTCTTCCGCTTCGCTGTAATTCTCTAAGCTCCAAATCGCTTCCTAGAAGCCCTTCAGTCTGTCCGAAAATTGCTCCAATTACATCCGGCCTATCTACTACTCCATCAATGTTAATGGTTGAATGAACGATATACTTAGCCGCAACGGGGCTTATCTTTGCCATTTTATCCTCCACTTAATCAGAAAGAGCTTTAATGTGCAATATGCTTAGCCATACTTGTTTTGTTGGTCCAACCATAAATGAATGGATTGAGCATGAGCGTATCGCAGGCAGCCCCTTTTCCGCCTGATTAAGTTTAATTTTGTTTTTTTAGTTTTATTATGTATTATGTAATCCTAAATCTTAACTTTTAGAGAAAATAGAACTTATTCACTCTGTTACTTTCGATGAGATATTGATGAATATGAAATTCTATTTTCCCGGTAAATAAGATTGAAGCCCGTACCACTAACCCCCAAGTTCATAGCTTGGTACACAAAAACCTTTTTTAGATTTTTGGTATCTCTTACCGAGACTTTGCCGTAAGCTTCCCTCAGGTACTCTCGTAGCGGGCTTTATTGGTTAAGAAGCAGGCTACTATATAAATTCTTCGCTTAAAAATTTTAAGCTGGGGAAAATAGGTAAATCTAGCTTCATTTTGGTCAAATAGACCTCAAACTTCCTTCCTAAGTGACTTTTTAGTTAAGAATTAGATTCTTAGGATACTGAAAGACTTAATGTTCTATTCAATTAGTTTAAGTCTTTCATATTTAGTGCCAGAAAACAACAGAATAGAAATTATAAAAACCCCAACAAATCCGGTTTTGAGGCCAGACTTGCTGAGGAAAAGAGGTGGTTTTGAGGTGTTTACTACCCCAAAATAGCAACCACTATATAAACCTTTCGGTTGGTTTGTTACTTACAAGTGGTTTCGGATAGGTTCATAACCTTTAATAGCTCACTTTAGATTGAATTTAGTGTAAATGTTCTTCATAACTCACGTGGAGCCGGTACATCCATTGAAAGGCAAGGAAGCCCTCTTTTTCATCCGTGAGCATGCTCCTGAACAAGGAATCTTCCAATCACATTGCGTAGTAAAAGAGGTACCACATTTCTTCTACACTAGAAACTTGAAAGAGCCAGAGGCGCTACAACTGCTGAGCCAGCTTAAAGCTGATCAGAACCTTTCTAATTTGCTAATGTGGCAGAACAATTATACTACTGATCCTTTGCCAGGCAGACACCGCAAAGTATCTTTGACTGCTGCTGGGAGCAAAGAGGACAAAGTAAAGTTGCCCTCTCCGTTTCTGTGCGATGGCACCGGAGGAAAATGGCAGGACGCGTTTAAGCAGAATTCTCCTTCCAAGCTTCTGCGCTGGTTTTATCCGCCGGGAATGGTTCTTAAATTTTTGCATGATATCCCTTGCCCCGAAGATATTCCTCACCCTCTGGAATGCAGCCACCATCGCGAATTACATGGCCATGCTTCGTTAGATGCTTTAGTCCGGGAAGATTATGTGGTTTTGGATTTAGAATTAGAGGGATGGGAGAAAGGCGAAGATAGCATTTTCATGGTGGTGTATGCCTCTCCCTCACGCAGGCTGATTCTGCACAATTTTGATTTTCCAGAAACGGAGCAGGAATATTTTGACCTGGTTTATTACGATACCCAACCGGAATTAGGGAAGTTAGTAACTCAATTAATCAACCAAGATGACCCGTTATGGGTCTATGGGCATAATATCATGAATTTTGACCAGATTAAACTGAGGGAGTTAACCGGAAGAGCCTATCGCCCGGCAGTAAACTCTCATTATCCGGTAACCAAAAGCGTACAAGGATTGGGAAGGGTAATTACCAAAGGGCGCTGGACCTTAGATTCATACAAATATTCTCAGGTATATCGCAACATCCTGGCTAATAATACTTTAGAAACCATCAGCGACGATTTTGAAAAGTCTATCGATTACGAACAGCAGGCTCGTTTGGTTAAGGAAGCCAAAGCCGGAAGCAGAGCAGCGTTTGAGCAGTTAGTGCATTATTGCATTGAAGACGGCTTGGCTACGGAAAGGCTCGGAGAAGAATTAAAAGAATTTGTGGCCCGCAAAGTGGTATATTTTCGCGCTCATCCCGACGCTGCCTGCTCTTCTTCTAAAGCAACTATTTCCAAAGGCTATTGGAACCGGCGGCATTTTGTAATTAAAGGGAATATGGAAAGCGAATTCCATGACCGGCGCAGGGAAGCGGATATAAGAAAACGTGGAAAGCAGCCTAAAGGATATTCGGTGGACGAAGTTAAGCAGAAATATCTGGAGAAAGAGTTTCAAAGGGGATTTTTTCCAGAGGGGCACGTAATTTACTTTACTCCTTTCTTAGCTGGGGCTAAGTGGCTGCTGCAAAAGCCAGACAGGGAAATTTTAGAGCAAGCTCGCAGTTTATCAGGAGTAGAAAAATTTGATTTGGTGCAGATGGTAAATGCTAAGTTAGGTTACCTATACGAAGGAGTATCACGCATTCTGAAAGAGGAAGAGAAAAGAGTCAGGCCAGCTCAGGCATACAATTTTACCAATTTCCCTGCTGCTTTCACCAGTGAGGCGGGTGCAGCGTTGCATTCTTTTTTCTCCACTCACGGCTTAGTTTATGGACGATATTTTGCCCTGGAACATTTTCGGGCATTTCTGCGAACTTTAAGTTTAACTTTCCATAAAACTAATCTAGGGCTAAAGAAGTATGGAGTAATTAATTCCGGGAATTACTTCCACGTTCTGGCGGAACGGCCGGATGTGCAAAAGTTAGAAGAAGGAGATTACGGATATTATCTGGGAAGCGGAGAAGTGCTTTCTCTAAGCCGGGGAAGATTTATCGCTCATCTGTTCCAGAAAGAAGAAGCTAAGGTAAGTATGGGTATCGATAAGATGGTGTATCAGGGAATCTCGCTGAAGCGCGGAAGAAAGACTAACTTTGAGAAGAGAGTATTGGAAGAAACCGTGCGAAAAATATTTGCTCACGAAAAGTTTGAAGCGGTGAAAGAGTATTTAAATGAAGAAATTGAAACATTAGTTTCTGGCCAGTGTGCTCCGGAAGAGTATCTTGTGGTAACTAAACGCAGAACGTATTACAAAGAGCAATTGGAGCAGACGTTAAGAGGAGCAGGAGTTGATCCTAAATTGTTGGGGGAATATCACCAGCTAAGAAAGAATATTGGAGACCGGTATTCTGATGAAACCAAAAAGAAACTGCATCAGCTCATTGATTCCTGTGCCGATAAATTCTGCTATCCTTATTTAGTCGAAGAAGTGTTATGGAATATTGAGCATCCGTATCCGCAGCACATCAATCTCGTTTACGGAGAAAAAGAATTAGGATTAATTCCGGTGGAATGGGGGATTCCAGAGCTGGAGAAGTATCGAGAGAAGATGGACGAGCGGTTTAAGGACTTTTATGCAGTGCTGAGACCGAAGCAGGGAGTGTTGTTTGGGAGCATCGAATAATCCTCCCATATCTTTTTATAATCCTTCCATTTCTACCGTATTATGCGCATCTTACACCAAGAGTTCCGTAAAAGAACCGTTGAACTTAATGTTGATTCAGACAAAGCATTAGTAGTATTCCAAGGAACTAAAATCCGCAGAACCTGGTTTAACGATGAATGGTGGTTCTCAGTTGTGGATGCGGTTAAAGTTTTAACAGAAAGTGTTGATGCAAAAGATTATTGGTACCGGTTGAAGCAGAGAGAATCAGAATCCTCCGGAATTGAACTATCGACATTTTGTCGACAGTTGAAATTAATCGCAGAAGATGGCAAGATGAGAGAAACTGATTGCGCCACTACTGAATCATTGTTGAGGATTGTCCAATCCATTCCTTCTCCTAACGCCGAACCATTTAAGCTCTGGTTAGCCAAAGTGGGTTATGATAGAATCCAAGAAATCCAAAACCCGGAATTAGCTCAGAAGCGCATGAAAGAGCTCTACAAAGCAAAAGGCTACTCTGATGATTGGATAGAGAAAAGAGTTCGTGGAATTGCTATCAGAGACGAATTAACAGATGAATGGAAAAAAAGAGATGTAGGAATGGAAAGAGAGTATGCTATCCTCACTGCTGAGATCTCCAAAGCCACTTTTGGCATGACCCCCAGCGAATACAAAGAGTTTAAAGGATTGAAAAAAGAGAACTTACGAGACCACATGAATGATTTGGAGCTTATTTTTACTATGTTAGGAGAAGCTTCTACTACAAAAATCGCCAGAAAGAAGGATGCAAGAGGGTTTCTTGAAAATAAAGAAGTGGCAAAAGAAGGCGGAATAGTTGCAGGAGTAGCAAGAAGAGAACTTGAGCAAAGAAGTGGTGAAAAAGTATCCGTTTCGGAGAATTATCTTTCTGCATCTGAAAAAAAGAAAAAGTTAGAAGATAAGAGTAAGAAATAACGGAATTTCCCTTGAGGACACTCTGCACATAATCCCCCCATATCTTTTTATAATCCTTCCATTTCTACCGTATTATGCGCATCTTACGCCAAGACTTCCGCAAAGGAACGGTTGAACTTAAAGTAGACGATCCGGAAGATTTATGGTATCTAAGCCATCTAATCGACCAAGGTGATTTAGTTAGAGGCAAGACTACCCGCAAAGTTAAGCTCGGCGATTCTGAAAACGCTAAAACCGTAAAAAAAGTCATGACCGTGACCGTAGAAGCAGAAGCTCTTGACTTCAGCGCCGATGGAACGGAATTAAGAATCAATGGAAAAGTAAAAGAAGCTCCCGAAGATGTGCCGCATGGAAGTTATCATGCTATTTCGTTAGAGCTAGGAACAGAATTCACCCTGCAAAAGAAAACTTGGCTGGAATACCAAAAAAACAAGCTGAAAGAAGCCACCGAAAAGAAAGCCACTTACTTATTGTGCTTATTCGACCGCGAAGAAGCGTTATTTGCATTAACCACAAAATCCGGCTACGAAATGCTTACCAGAATTAAAGGCGAAGTGCCTAAGAAGAGTAAAGATGATTCCATAAAGAAAGACTTTTATGCGGAGATTCTTAAACTGTTAGAAGAATATGCTTCCCGATACAAACCGGAAAATATCATCATTGCCTCTCCCGCGTTCTATAAAGAAGAGGTATTCAAAAGAATTACTAATCCACAACTGAAAGAAAAAATTGTTCTAGCTACCTGTTCAGATGTAGAAGAAACCTCGCTCGATGAAGTGATAAAGAGACCAGAGCTTGCTCCCGTATTAAAATCATCCCGCATCCGCAAAGAGAAAATGGTGGTGGACGAATTGTTAATGGAGCTCAACAAAAATAACTTAGCAGTTTACGGCTGGAAAGAAACTCAAGCAGCAGTGCAGGCCGGAGCGGTAAATAAATTGTTGCTTACCGATGAATTTATTAAGAAGAAACGCGCTGAGGTGGATTATACTGAAGTAGATGAGCTGATGAAGATGGTTGATTCCACCCAAGGCGAAGTCCATATTATCTCTGCCGAGCAGGAAAGCGGGAAGAAATTGAACGGGCTGGGTGGAATTGCGGCAGTACTGCGCTACAAATCTTGGAAATAGTAACCTCGCGTTCATTTAGTCGTTTTCCGAGAGTATATAATCTAAAACCACAACCTTTTAATAGTAGTGCTGTTTATTGAGAGAGTAGTAACAAAGTTTAAATTAAAAAAGAAGGGGTGTGTGAGGTAAAATGATAGTAAAAGAAGAGCTATTAAGCAAGTTGCGACGGTACTTCGACATTAACTTGTACGAAGTAAAGCTATGGACTGCTCTGTTAAGCAGAGGAGTTTCTACCGCCGGAGAATTGTCGGATATTGCTGACGTTCCCCGCAGCCGAAGTTATGATGTTCTAGAAACTTTGGAAAAGAAGGGCTTTGTGGTAATGAAGTTAGGCAAACCCATCAAGTATATTGCCATTCCACCTAATGAAGTGGTAGAAAGAGTCAAGAAGACTATGCATGTTGATGCCCAAGAGAAGATTAAACGCTTAGATACGGTGAAAGGGTCTCCTTTATTAGGTGAATTAGAAACGTTGCATACTAATGGAATCTCTTTGGTTGATCCTTCTGAGATCAGCGGATGCGTAAGAGGAAGAAATAATGTTTACAACCACTTGGAATTATTAATGAAAGAAGCCAAGAGCAGTATAAACATTATGACTACCGAGAAAGGCTTTGCCCGAAAAGCAGAGGCATTGCTTCCTGCGTTTGAAAAAGCAGCTAAAAGAGGAGTAAAGATTAAGATAGCCGCCCCCATCAGCAAAGAAAACAAGAAGTTTGTAGATGCATTGAAAGGGATTGCTGAAGTTAAGCACAATACTAAAGTAGATTCCCGTTTTGTTACCGTAGATGGAAAAGATACCGTTGTTATGACTTTGAATGACGATGCCGTACACCCATCATACGACTTGGGCATCTGGATGAAAGCACCTTACTTTGCCAGTTCCATGGATGCGATGTTCAACCATGTGTGGGCGATGAAGTAAGTTTTTTGTTTTTATTTTATTATTTTCTTTTTTCTTCAAATCACATCCACTTTCAGCAGCAATTCTTCCATTCCTTCTTTATGCCCTGCCCCCACTACTACCAGAATCTTCTTCTTAGAATTCTCCCGCAGTAATTTTATGATTTTCTTCACCATATATTGGTTGCGGTCTTCCACTAACGTTTTATACACATTGGGATAACGCTGTTTCAACTGCTTCATCATTACCGCAATCAACTTCTTTTCCGGCACTTTAGTTAGGTCAAAGTCTTCCAATCCCGCTTCTTTGAGCTGGCGTTTGGGAAACAGAACTCCTTTAATGATATCTCCCAAGAAGCGGAATTTCTCTCTCCAAGTTAGGTTTTTAGAAAAATTCTTCAACGTAACTTTAATTGGCTGGTCTATCAACGCAATGGGAATTTTATTCTTTTGTGCTTCCTCTAATGCAGTCTTCATTTCCGTTCCGGGAGAGACTCCTACCATCTTGCCTAGCTTTTGCTGTAGAATCTGCCCAATTTTAGCAAAAATGAAGCCTTTTACTCCAATATGAAGTATGTCTTTTAGCGAAAGCCTGGTCTTTTCCCCATGCATTAGCACATAAGCCCGTTCTGCATCTAATTCTACCGCCACAATATCCGGTTTTTGAAGTAAAATGGCCTCTTTTATCTCCCGGATGCTCTGCTTGGAGATGTGCGAAGTGCCTATAATATGTAATACTTCAGCTTTCTGAAGTGGCAGGGGCGTCATAAAGTCAAAACCCCATCTCTTTCTAGAAGCAGGCTCGTCGCAGGGGGATGTCCCTCACGGGGATGCAGAGCTATCAACGTTTCCATCGGGGGTTTTGAAGACGCCCTGCCACGAAAAAAGCTTTGCCATCTTCTCGCTTTCGATTGATTTACAGAAGGTCGACATTCCCCGTAGGGGGCAATCCCCCTTGTCGACTTGATGATAGTACTTGAAGAAGCTCGACCTAAGGATGGCAAAGCTTCTAATAGCTGAAGTATTACGATAATATGTACGCTCATATTCATTCTGCATAACAGAAAAGTATTTAAATCTAAGGGTTGTTTTCTGCTCATAACCTAAATCGGTTCATATCGGGCTAAAATTACAATAGAGGTGGTTGAGCATGTTAAAAATGAAGCGAATATCTGAAGTTTATGATTTAAGAGTGTTTACTGATGGCGGAGATTATTTTGGTGATGTGGAAGAATCCATCCTGCAGGGGAACAGGGTATTTGGATGGAAAGTCAAAGCTACCAAGAATTCTTTCTTGAGCAAAGTATTAGGAAGCGCTAAAGGAGTTATTGTTCCTCATCAATTGGTCAAAGCTATCGGCGACGTGTTAGTTATCTCCAAGAGTGCAGTGCCAACGGGCAGCGGAGACGAAGGAGAAGATAAGGAATAAACCAACATGAACTTCGATAAATGTTTTACTGATTTATTGAATTATCAATTTGTAGTAGGCAGTATTGAAGATATCGAGGAGCTGCCTTTCCCCATTGCGGGGTGATTTTTTCTTAATTCCATTTCTTCCAACTTTTTCCTCACCAAAACACTATCAACTGCATCCGATACAATGCAAATCCCGTCCATAATACTAAAAACAAGTAGAATAATCCCCAGAAGCGATGCAGAGGGAAATAATCTGACAGCCAATGCGTTTCCTGATGGTGCCACTTTCCTTTGCTCCAGCACATTATGTTGTAAACTAAACAATCTAATAAGAATAAGTACCATAATAAGCCTTCCAGGTAAATTGCCATAATTATCTCTTAAAATTTAGTGTGGTTATTAAAGATTTTGCTGGTGGCCACTATTCTTCCCTTTTTCACAGCTTCTTCTGTTTCAAGTGCAATGAATTTAATACTACACTTACTGAACTGGCAGCCATCGCGCCACCGGCAATTATGGGACTTAATAACCATCCGGTAAAAGGATACAATATTCCAGCAGCAATGGGAATTCCTAATATGTTGTAAAATAACGCCCAGAACATATTCTGCCGAATCTTGCCCATAGTCAATCGGCTCAACCGAATTGCTTTGGGGATATCCAACAAACTATTTCTCATTAGTACAATATTTCCGGATTCCATTGCTACATCTGTTCCGGAACCCATAGCGATACCAATGTCTGCTTGAGCTAAAGCTGGAGCATCATTAATTCCATCTCCTACCATCGCTACTTTACCTCGTGATTGAAGTTTCTTAACGTGGCTAGCTTTGTCTTCGGGCAATACTTCAGCAAAGAAATGGCCTATGCCCACTTTTTTAGCAATGGCGCGGGCAGTTCTTTCATTATCTCCAGTTATCATATATGCTCTTAATCCCATTTTGCGCAATCGACGGATAGCTTCCGGGGAATCTTCTTTAATTTCATCTGCAATAGCAATAATTCCAATTACTGTTTTTCCTTCACTTAATATTACGGTAGTCTTACCTTCATTTTCTAATGTAGTTATTTTTTCTTTGAACGGAGACAGATTTGCTTTAATCTCGTTCATGAGTTTAGGGTTACCTAAATAATATTCTTTCTTTCCAACCTTAGCTTTAACTCCTTTTCCGGGAATTGCTTTGAATCCGGTAACTTTCTTCCACGATACATTTTCTTTCTTAGCTTTGTTCACTACTGCTTCAGCTAAAGGGTGTTCTGAATTCTTTTCCAAACTTCCCGCAATTTCCACCAGTTCTTTTTCTGAAACGTTATTAGTAACAATATCCGTAGCTTCAGGCTTGCCTTTAGTTATCGTTCCAGTCTTGTCAAAAATTATTGCGCTTAATTTGTGAGCCGTTTCTAATGCCTCTCCTCCTTTGATCAGTATTCCCTCTTTAGCGCCTTTACCAGTTCCGACCATTATCGCCGTAGGCGTAGCTAATCCTAATGCACATGGACAGGCTACTACAATCACCGCTACTGCCGCAATCAACGCAAAGCTTAGTTCTGATCCAACCACGAAGTACCATACTATAAACGTAAGTATAGATGCCGCAATCACCGCCGGAACAAAGTAAGCTGAAACCGAATCAGCAAATCTTTGAATCGGGGCTTTCTTACTCTGCGCTTCTTCAATAAGCTTAATTATTCGTGAAAGAACCGTATCGGTGCCAACTTTAGTAGCTTTAAACGTAAAGCTGCCATGTTTATTAATGGTTGAACCGATAACTGCGTCTCCTTTTTTCTTCTCTACTGGCATGCTTTCCCCAGTAACCATACTTTCATCAATCGCTGAATGCCCTTCGATTATAATTCCATCTACCGGAATTTTCTCTCCCGGCTTAACTAAGATAATATCTCCGACTATTACTTCTTCAATAGAAACTTTGAGCTCTTTACCTTTGCAGACAACTGTTGCCGTTTTAGCTCCTAATTGCATTAATTTAGTGATGGCTTCACTGGTTTTGCCTTTAGCCACTGCTTCTAGATATTTTCCTAAGAGCACAAACGTGATTAACGTAGCTGAAATCTCAAAATACTGCATTCCGTCAGGAACTAACAACAAAGCGTATATCGAATAGAAGTATGCTGCACTAGTACCCAGGGCAATTAATGTATCCATATTAGAGGTCTTATTCTTCAATGCTGCCCATGCACCAGAATAGAACGATGCACCAATATAAAATTGTACGGGTGTAGCTAAGATCCAAATCAAATATTCCCTAAATGGAACGAATGTAAACACCATGCTTAACAGCAAGGCAGGAACAGTAAAAATAGTACTTAACCAAAATTTATTCTTAATGGCTTTAATCACTTCATGACAATGCTGCAATTCACCCATATAACCTTTGTTTTTGATAGTAGCAATAAGTTCCGGCTCATTGGTTTGCAGAGAATCAAATTCAATATTTGCTTTTTCGGTAGAGTAATTCACATTAGCTGATTTAACTCCTGGTGCTTTAGATAGAGCTTTAGTTAAAATAGTTGCGCAGCTGGCGCAGTGCATTCCGGTTATTTTAAGTGTAGTTTGTTTCATGTAATAGTTATGTTTTCTAGATTATTTAATTTCTTTTGCAGTGAATTCTTCGAATGTGTTTAATTTAAGTATTTGTTCTACGGTTATCTTGTTTGAGTCATAGCTTATTTTAAATACATTTGGAAACGAGTATTTTACTTGAGAGATTCCATTTAACCGGTTTAATTCTTGTATTATTAATGGAGCATGTCCGGGGCAGGGGATATCTACTGCAAGAGTTAAGAGGGTATTGCTTGTGACCGCATTACCAGTTAATTGATTATCTGAAACGGAGTTAACATTAGTAAGCGCAGGGAAAATAACCGTAAATAACAGCAGATTTATTCCTATGATCAAAATATACATTAAAGTCAAGTATCCCCATTTGCATTTTATACCCCGCATAGAAAGAAGCTGATTCTTTTTAAGGTAAAGCATTGCGCTTAAAGTAGTTAAAGTAAGAGACGCAGCTATTAACATATAAAAAAAATAGCGGTTCATTAATAGTGGCTTAAACCATTGCATTAGTATCGTCACTCCAAAAATAGAACCAATAATGAATGCAATACAGCCAATATGGGGAATAATTCCATATATTATGCTTTGTTTTAGTGGTTTTGGGTCGGGTTTGCAGCAGTTCATGTTTTTCACCATTACTGTGTTTCTTTAATCAAGTCACTTTGATAAGCTGAACCTTGCTCTCTTAACACCAAGTTCATTACTTGTTTCTCTTCTTCATCTAAGTTCTCCAATGTCCGTTTCTTTTCTTCTTCGCTTAGCGCTTTCTTAGTTTCGGGCGGGAGTTTCTTCTCGTGCATAAAGAAAGTAACAAATGCTCCAACCAGCACCAATAATCCAATCAAGCTGTAACTTATAATTTTCTGATTTTTAAGCGTAGTGTACATCGGACAAGTAAGTCCATGGGTGCAAGTTTCATTGATGATATTTTCTAATGCGACATTAAAAGACATAACTATAACGAAGAAGATAATAGTAACTCCGATAATCAATATTCCAACATGTTTGTTTTCCATAGTTTAATTATATTTTATAGCACATTTATAATAATTGCGGAGAAAAGCGTAATTGAAGAATTATCCCATCAGTCTCTTTTCCATCTCTTCTTCATTCTGGCCGATTTCAATCACGGTAGAAGGAGGTGTTTTTGTAGGCACTGTTTCAGCAGGCTTTCCCGCCGGCTTTTGCGGTGGCTCTGCTTGACCCTCATCATAAGTTGAGCCCATATCCAAAACGCCGGGAGTGGCTGGATTAGCAACCTGTGCTGCGACATCGCTACTTACTGGAACAGTGATGGAAAGATCTTGAGTAATAAAAGTATTTGTTTCTATTTTGTAAATATCTGCCCCGGTTAGGGGTTTTCCGGATTGGTGAGCATATTCCAACGCTTTTTGAAACTTGGTAACCCACCCTAACTGCCCCCGATTTGTTTCAGTAACAATGACCGGCAGTTCAGTTATTCCTTTAGTGTTTAGATAGTTATACAATTTATCCTTAAAATCGGCACTATGGCAAGAATCAATCATTACCGTAACTTCTCTCAGATTTCCCCGGTCTGCCAAGGCGTCCCCTAATTCTACATAGCTTATAGCGTCGGGACGATGCAGGTCATCACTAAACTGTGCACTGGTTTGACCTGACGATAGCCACTGATGGTCCGGGCTTCCATGATTACTAAAGTGGAGGGTAGTTTTACCATGAGTTTTACTATCAACAATGGTGCCTAATGCCCGTTCTTTTACTTCTTTTGTTTTTTCAGGGTCTATGCTTCCTTTAAAGTCTGATGCAGCTACCTCTCCCACTCCAGCATCACGCGCCAATGTAACCATCTCCCCATTGTCAAACCATTTTTCTTCATGAGTGACGGGAATATAATAAGTATTCTCATCTAAAATAACATAATTTGAAAACTGCGCTCTTTGGTTGATGATGATGTTAGTCACTTCCTGAATCTTTTCAGGAGTGGCTGGCTGGCCGCTTCGTTCTAAATATCTTTGGGCAGTCAAAGCAACAGAATAACGGTTGGCAAAATCCAGCTCTTTAGTCTGTTCCTGAAATTCTTCATCAAAGTAAACTTGATTAAATATTTTAGGATTAAAACCGAGATCATTTCTTACAGGCATCTTCGCTAGTACTTGCTTCATTTCCTCAGGTTTATCTTTATAAGCCATTAAAACTGTTCTATATGCCTCTCCTCGACGAGTTTCATCATAGAAAACGCCGAATTCAAAATCTAAGTTGTCTATCGCTAGCTGTCTCAGTTCAGGACTAAGCACACTTATAGCACTGAGATAATCTGTCAAATAAGCGGTGGTTCCATATTTTTTATCAAACTCGTAATCGGGACGGATAGTTTGTGCCTTCTCAATGATACTGCGCCGCAATTCATCAGAGTTAACATTATCCAAAGCACTTCCGGGATCATCAATTTGTGCCGTTTTGGACAATACTAATTTCTGAAGTTCTTCATTCCCTGAAGTAGCATGCAAAAGAATAGTTACATCCTTCGAAGGTACCTGTGTAACCCCCTCGAGTAATTTCTGTTGCAGTTTTGCTACAATTGGATTTTTTTCATCTGTTGCTATTCCCAGTAGCTCAATCTTTTTTACATCATTTTCAGGATATGCGTCTAAAATATGACTAAGTAAGTCACCATAATCCTCCGTTGTGGGGTTGTCTCTTATAGTGGCCATTATTCCTTCAAGAACATATTCATCTAATTTTTCTACGGATTTTAGTAGCAGCTCAGCCTCCTCTTTCCGGTTTTCTACTATCATGTCTCCTAGAACACCCGGCAAGTACTTCAGGTCATCTATCATTCCTTTAGCATCCGAAGCCACTCCTTGATAAACCATCCAAGGATATTTTATGCGATCGTGCTCAAAAACATGCCCTAAATTAGATTTTAACCCGGCAAGATTTCCCTGCGAAACGGGTGCGTTTTTACTGAACACTACCCGGGCAGAACTTCCATCATCTTTGATTAAGGTCAAGTCAACATTTGTGCCTTCATCTGGCACGTTACTTGCTGCTTGCTTAGCTGTGGCAAAATTGGGGTGTTTTTGAACCTCCAAAGCATACTTCATAATTTCAGGATCATAGCTTCCATCTGCCCGAACAAACGTGCCTCTTTTAGTTATATAAATCTCTTTACCACCAAATTCCCCTACCAAAACCTGCGGTTCTATTTCTTGTATCTGCTTCACAATTATACTTTTGTATACGCCATCTTTCCCGTCAATCTTAATCTGATTTCCGTCTTTTGCAATTACCTTAAGCAGTTCCGGCTCATTATCCTGTATGCAACTGTATTTTACATCATAACACGGAGTTCCCGAAATTTCAGTAATTCTGGTTTCTGTGGTAACTCCGAACTCAAAATCACGCCAATTTTTAAAGCGGGAGTTAGGAAGCAAGTTGATTTCATTGTCATCTACGATTATAGCCTTTCCCTGCATCAACGTACCGGTGGGAATACTAATCGGAGAGCCAACCACTTCTACTTCAGCAATTCCGCATCCCATTTTCTCATCATTAAAACTACATGGAGTAAGTAGTTTGGCGCGGTTGCCATTAGCCAAGCCTATATTAAACAAAGCAGAGGCGCCATCACCAACCGAGATTTCTCCCTCGGAAAGATAAACCTCTTGATCCGTTACTTCTAACTTTCCCTTAGCAGTTATAGTATTCTCCCAGCTTCGCTGACTTTCAGCTAACTGATAAGTTAGTTCTCCTTTATCGTTTATCTTAAAATTGCTTCCGCCTTTCTCTTCAATGGCTTTAATCGCCTTAAAAGAAAAAGAGGTAACCGTTTCACCACTTGCTCCTTCTGTTTCTATTACCTTAGTTTCCACATCAAAACTTTTAAAGTCCCCTTCTATCGCCATAAACTTAATGTCTTCTGTCTCTGCAAAGGCTTTAAATGCGTCTTTATTTTGATTGATATATTTAACATCTTGGCTAATGACTACTACATAAGCGTGGGGATTTTCTTTTACTGCAGGAGGATTCTCAGAGATATACTTCATGTATTCCTGCGGGTGATTTTGTGCTGTCACTAAAGGATCTTTAGCAAAATCATCTTTGAATTGGTTATAGGAATCTGCCTGAGGCTGATCGGGGGGCTGAGCACAAACTAAAGTAAAGAGAATTCCGATA
>JACRPH010000044.1 GCA_016214025.1 Candidatus Woesearchaeota archaeon | reverse complement strand
CTACCGCTAAACAAGGCTTGTTTACAGGAAAACAAGGGCCTAATGGCTTTTGTTTCTTGTCTTCTTTCTTTAGAAATACGTTAAACTACAAGAATTTTACGCCACCGGTCATAGACCGGAATGGAAATACGAAATTATATAAACCAAAAGCAGTATTCTAAGCATATGTTCAAGAAAAGAGGTGTGCCTAAGCGGTATGCCGGGTTCTTCAGGAATCGGGTAGCTATCGCTACGGCTACATTAATGGGCACCATTATCGGTGCCGGAATTTTAGGCATCCCTTATGTTGTGGCCAAAACCGGTTTTCTGTACGGCTTTATTATAATTGGGTTAATCGGATTAGCTTCGATGGCTCTTAATTTATTCTTAGGGGAAGTCGTTCTGCGGACTAAAGGGCATCACCAATTAACCGGATATGCTGGGAAATACTTGGGTCCATGGGGAAAACGTATTACTGCTTTAGCCATGTTTCTAGGGATTTATGGCGCTTTAACTGCATATTTAATCGGTGAGGGAGCTGCTCTATTTACTATTTCTGGGTTAGGTTCCCCTTTATTCTTTTCAATTTTATTTTTTCTGGTCGGCTCATTTATTGTATATCGCGGAATAAAAACTACGGGAAGAGCAGAGCTGATTCTAATCTCATTGCTGTTTCTGATGGTGATTCTAATTGGAATATTTTCATTTAATCAAATTAATCTAGACAATTTAGCTGCTCATGATATAACTAAACTATTTGTACCTTACGGTGTAGTTTTATTTGCATTCATCGGCTTTGCTTCCATTCCCGAGATACGAGAAGAATTAAGCTCTGAAACCAAGAAGATGCGCAAAGCATTATTAATTGGTTCCATCATTCCCATACTATTATATATAGTGTTTGCGGCAATTGTAATTGGCATGGTGGGATTGGATAACTTTGAATTGCTCCAGCCCAATGAACGGATTGCGACTATTGCTTTAAGCATTTATTCGCAGCCTTTGTTAGGGTTGTTTGCTAATCTTCTGGCCGTATTAGCCATGTTTACTTCGTTCTTAGCTTTAGGCATGGCTTTATTAGATATTTACGAGTATGATTATAAGCTGTCTAAGAATATGGCAATGATTCTTACATTTTCAGTTCCACTAGTGATTGTAATGTTCAATCTCACTTCATTTATTTCAGTGCTGGAAATTACTGGAATATTTTCCGGCGGGCTGAATGGAATTGCTATCGTGCTGATGAACTGGAAAGCGAAGAAAGCGGGAGAAAGAAAACCTGAGTTTTCAGTGAAGTGGGTTAAGTTGGTGGGGGTATTATTGATAGTGATGTTTGTTCTGGGAATGCTGTACGGGTTGTGGGAATTGCTGGGGAAGATTTAAATTGCGGCTATCTTTTTGGTTCTTGTTACTACTTCAAATTACTCAACCTTCCAAAAGATTTATATAGTGGTGCTTACTTGAAAGTGGTATTTGGGGTTGAATGATAAACTATGACTAAATTAGAAGAAATAATAAAACAGCACGCTGAAGGTATTAATAGGACCCCCACAGAGTTTCTTGAGGTGGTTCACCAGTTAAATCTGAGATATGATTCTTCTGGTAATTTCTGCAATCTGGTAGGCGGGAAGTTAGTCCCGGCAGAAAGTCAAGCTGGTGCTTTGTCTTTAGTTTATCATAGAATTAGGGAAGAAGTTAAGAGTGCTAACAGACCTGTTTTTTCCGGAACGACGGACATTCCCGATGGTGACGGCGGGCCGACACAGCTCATACCAAAAGTGATTGTATCAGAGCCAGTAACTCCTCCTGCAGACGAAAGAGTAGCGGTGCCTATTCTACCAAAAGAAGATTACTTAAAACCTTTGGCTCAGGAATTCCAGAGAACTCCGCGAGAGCTGGAAGAAGTTTTGAGAAAAGGTGGTTATTTTGTTCTGAAAGGGAAAGGATTATGCCGTAACCTGGCCCCTCCAGGGAGTGAGGAGGTTACCGCTTGGTTAGGAGTGACTGAGGGTGAAGTAAAAGATTTCCTAAGAAAATATTATGCTCCACCAGTACCAGTAGTGGGTGTACCTTTAGCTCAAGAAGCAGCTGCTCCGATTTCACAACCGTCGGCTTCAGCTAGTTTAGAAGAAACTATTGATATTGATGCAGATGCAGTTGCGGAAGATGCCCCAAACCCTAAACGGAAATATTTCGATCTTTTAACTAGTGCATCGGGAAGATCTGATGATGAGATTGAAACTGCTTTGGGTAAAAAAGGATACGGACTAAATTTAAGCAACGGGCAGTTTTATCGCCTTCCTCCAGAGCCGGACGGTGAATTAGGAGGAGAAGAAGTTTCCCTTTCAGAAGTTAATGATGCTCTTGGTGATTACTTTGCTCCCGAGAGAGTATTGCGGACAGAAGATACCCCTGCTGAAGAACTGAAAAATGCAGCATATACTTCCCCCGTTCCATCCGCTCCAGTTTCTCAACCCGAACCAGCCGCACCAGATTCCTCTCGTGCTACCATACCGGAAATGCAGGCGGTGCTTCCTCCGGTGCCAACAAAAGCTTCTGACGCAGCTAATGGGAACTATAATGGGTTTAAAAAAGGATGGTTTGCTAAAGGAGATGCAGTTCCTGAGCCAGAACCAAATGATGAGCTCGAACCAGCAACCCCAGTTAAGCCAGAAGATATACTGAAGAGGCCATGGCAGTCTTATGTAATTAGCGGAGTGGGAATATTGGCCTTAGCAGCAGCAGTTTATGTAATGGGTTACTTTACCGGGAGAACCGTCGGAAGTCCTAGTAGCACCACTACTAAGCAGATGAGGGAAACCTCTTTAACAGAAAGCTTTAGTGCACAAATCGGTGCACAGGAAGTTCTTGCACTTAAAGACACAATTGCGGTATTAGAAACGGTAAGAAATGCAGCATGGGCAGAACGCGATGGAACAATAGCCGAATTAGGGGAGTGCTTAATTGCTGCAAGTACGCCAAGCATTGAATATGTGGAAAAGCCAGTGGAAAGAGTGGTAGAAAAAGTAGTAGAAGTCCCCATAGAAGTAGAAAAGATTGTGGAAAAAGAAGTGGTGAAATATGTAGAGAAGGAATGCCCAGAAGCGAAATGTCCGGCCGTGGATGTGGAAGCTCCAGTGCAACTAGTTGAAGAACAGTGCCTTAGGGATTACTCTTCATTAGAAGCAGTTAATGCCGAATTATGGGAAGGAATAACCTTGGTTTATGCCGAGAGAGACGAATGCAGGCAAGCTTTGGATTATAGTGCGGCCCCAAATTGTGATGTCCAGGTTAAGTCGTTAGGTGAGAAAGTGGCGGGGCTTGAGAGTGAAGCAAAAGATTGCGATTCAATGAATAAGAAAATAAGTGGCGATTATGACACTTGCGTTGCTGACAGAAACCGGTTACAGCAACAGGTGAACTCAACAACCGTGAGTGTAAGTGATCCTCGGTACACCACTATTAAAGAGATTATACAAAGTAGTGCAGCAGAGGAAGATAAAGCACAACAGTTAGGGGCAGTGGTTAACTCTTATTTGAAACAGAAAAAGGCAGTAAAAGCCGATGGAAGCACTTGTGCGGAAGGGTTAGGAAGCCTGTATGAGATGATGGTTTCGGTTCATGATGATGCTACCAAAGGGGAATTTGTGAGAATATTAGATGCATTTAATCCTTGCGGAACTGTTCCCAAAGGCACTGATTACATCAGATTCAAATGATTATAAGACCAATAAGGAGGAAAATAAAATGTCATGGGCAAAATATGTGTTAATTCCGGCTGTCGCCGTAGCAGGGGCTGTTGGCGGGTGGCGGTTATATACCACAATTATGGAGAGAGATGAATGTGAAGCTGCATTGAAGAACAGCACCGCCAGGGAAGCAAAATGCAACAAAGAGAACGGAGAATTATCCCGCTCTTATAATATTTGTAAAACTGTTTCGGATGGGGCTGAATCAAAGTATGCCGCGTCCCAGAATGAAGCAAAAGAATGCCTGCAGGAAAAAGGGACGTTAGAAAGCAAGTTGAACGAGGCACAGCAGGCAGCAAAGAGTAATGACTCACGTTACTTAGGAATTAAATCTGTCGTGGAAAACACCGAAAGTGACGATGGGGCTAAAGCAGTTGAGTTAGGAAAAATAGTTCACGCTTATTTAAATGGAGGAGGCGTGGTAGAAGCGGTGGGAAGCACCTGTGCGGAAGGATTAGGGAACCTATATAATTTGATGGTTTCCGTTGAGGATAGTGCGGTCAAAGGAGAGTTTGTGAGGGTATTGGATGCATCAAACCTTTGCGGAGCAGTTCCCAAAGGCACCGATTATATCCGATTTACACCAGAAAATTACGGTGAAAAATAAACCAAACGTAAAATAAACCAACAAAAACATGTTTATGGAGGTAAACAAAATGTCATTTGGAAAATATGTCGTAAATGCTGCAATTATTGCAGTGGGATTAGGTTTAGCTTATGAAGCTGATGCCCAAGATAAAAAGCCCAAAGTTGGCTTTGTTGGCACTCCGGTGGATAGAAATGCCAAGAAAAAGACAACTACGCCGGCCTGTTCTAAGCAGTACGATGCTCAAGGCATCTGCACTGATTTGAGGGTAGCCACTGCTTTAGGGGTAAGAGATCACTTGGAGAAGCTGTGCCAAGGAGATGATGTCTGTGTAAATGGCTCACAGATAGAGAATCTTTATGATTCTATACTAAAGCTGCAGGATACGGTTAATAAATTACCAACTGCTCCCGCTGAACAACCTTCTGCCTTAACTGAATTACAGCAATTCCACTTACAGTTAAGCGGAGAGAAATGCAAAGCTGAATACGATACTTTCAAAGGTTTGTTAGACGACGCTGAAGCCAAAAAGAAAGCTAGAGAAGGTGTGGAAAAAGCAACGGTCCAGCTGGAATGACCCCGCTGGATGCTCTTAAAGCCAAACTTGAAGCGGGACAACTAACCGTTAATGTTGGAGACATCACCCAGCGTCTGGAAGGCATTAAGAATATCCGAAAAGCAGAAGAGGATGCAGTTAAAACAGCTGAAGATTACAAAGCTGGCCTGGTAAAGAAAGACTGCGGCTATGTTGAAGCACCGGATAGAGTAGATTTGATTCCGGGAATCGGAGTGGTGGTCGATACTGATGGAAATGTAGGGGCGCAGGCCGAAGTTAGTTTGCTGTACCGAGTTCTTCCCAGCGTGGGAGTGGGAGGATATGTTAATGCCTCCTTACTGAAGCGTGAAGCTAAAGACAGCCGCACTCATGACTTAGGCATTGCTGTTGAAACCGTTGATGAAACTGATACCACCAGGCGATATTTAGGCGGCGGAGCAACGGTTAGCTTGTCTTTAGCATCGTGGTTGGAACTACAGGCATCGTTAGGAGCAGCTTGGAACCGTTTGGAAGAAAGTAAAGAAATCAACCGGCTGGGAGAAACTCAAACTCTCTCCAGTTCCAGACACGAGGTAGTTGGAGAAGCTTCCATTGGCCCGAAGTTTAGCTACAAGCGATTTATGTGCAGGCCGGCAGTAAGAACCAACACCAAATTTGATGGGGCAGATTTCACGTTTGACTGCGGTTACAACTTTTAATTACAATAGTATTACAATAGTAAGAGGTTAAAATAATGAAACTTAAACAAAACTCAGGATGGATTAGTTTAGCACTGTTTCTGCTATTGTCACTTCCATTTGTAATCGCAGCTGTAGTAGTGCAAACCAACTGGATTGTGGATGGAAAAGCAGTATCCGGAACGTCGCTAACTACTGAAGTGGGCAAAACCGTTTCTTTTGGCGTATTTGTTAATACTAATGGAAATGAAGAGCCCTGGCTGGAAGTGCTGATGGAAAATACGGCTACTAAAAAAGTATCTGAGCCCAGCATTAAAGTGAAGTCTGGCCCTATAAATCAGGATACTTATACCTTCATTGTGGATTATACTCCTAAAGAGGCAGGTACGTTCAAGCTGGTCACTATTGCTCATACTGCTACTGATGAAAGTTCTGACGAATTGACTTTGGCGGTTAAATCAAAACCTCAGCCGCAGCCTGCAGAAGTGTTAGGATGCACTGATAAGACTGCAACTAATTACAATCCCGAAGCTACTAAAGACGACGGCTCCTGCACTTATCCGCCACAACCTTGTGCTGATGGGGATAAAGATGGAATCTGTGATAAAGATGATACTTGCCCTAAAGACAAATATAATGATAAAGATAAAGACGGCGTTTGCGGTGATGTAGATAAATGTCCTGAAAACAAAGGCGTAGAAGAGAAAGATGGCTGCGTGAATAACGTACCGACTTTAATTTTTGACCCTGCTCCCGCCCTTAAAGGTGCTTATGGCATCTATGTTTATTATCTAACCCCTGGACAAAATCCCACCATAAAGCTTACGGGTAAAGATTTAGACGGAGATAAACTAAAAATCACGCTAGCAACTGACGGAGTTTAGACAATACTGCCTCATTCACTTTAATCGCCAACGAAGCTGGTAATTACTGGGCGGCATTTAAAGTGAGCGATGGAATCGATTCTAAGACGGAATATGTTGCGTTTATCGTGCAGGCAGAAGAGGTTACTCCTACTAACACCGCTCCAGTAATGAACGATGTCGCTCCACAGACCGTAACTGAAGGCGGGCAGCTGACTTTCAGTGTAGACGCAGTTGATGTTGACGGCGATAAATTAACTTTCCAAGCTAAAAAGGCTGAGCCTGACTGCAAAAATTCTTGGTGCAAAGCTTTTGATGCCATTGAAGATACTGTGGAAACTTTCTTTGGATATTACCTGCCGGATTACGTTGACTTTAACGAGAATACGGGTGTGTTTACTTTATCTCCAGGATTTGACGTAATAAAGCATCCTGATACATCTAAAACCGTTAAATTTGAAGTGAGAGCTTCTGACGGAAAGAAATATTCTGCGTGGGAAAAAGTAGAGGTAACCATTACGGATAAAAATCAGATCCCAACTTTAACTTATTATGGTGAGATTTCGCAGGAAGGGAAAAAGGTATACCTGATAGTAACTGCTTCTGATAAAGATAGCGAGGACAAACTGGAAATAAAAGCATTAGGATTGCCTGAATGGGTGACTTCAACTCAGAATGGAAACATGCTCTTAATTGAGGGGATGTCAGGATGTGCTGACGCCGGAGATTACTCTTTCACCGCAGAAGTTGGCGATGGAATAGCTAATGTAAGTGAAACTTTTGCATTTACAGTATTGGAAGCCTGCAAGGTAGATGTTCCGGGCTGTACCGACGAGAAAGCTGCTAATTACAATCCTGACGCTACTGTAGACGATGGCTCCTGCACTTATCCGCCGGCTGATGTATTAGGATGCACCAATTCCAATGCTACTAACTATAATCCTAAGGCGAATGTAGACGATGGAAGCTGTGTGTATCCTCCCGGAGAAATACCCGGATGCATGGATTCTGAAGCAACTAACTACAACTCTTTAGCTACTGTGGACGATGGCAGCTGCACTTTCCCACCGCCAGCCGACGTGTTAGGATGTACTGATGCGAAAGCAACTAATTATAATCCATCTGCAACTAAAGATGATGGCTCCTGCACCTTTGCACCGCCAGTGGTTGTTTTTGGCTGTACCGATAAGAATGCATTAAACTACTATATCCAAGCTACTACTGACAACGGCGGCTGCAAGTATCCGCAGCCCAGCAAGAACGTGTATTTCCAGAAAGTGCATTTAGTATCTGATGCGGTGTCGGCTGGAGACGCAGCATTCTTCAGCGTAACTGTAGCCAATAACGGAGACGTGGATTTAGAAGACCTGAAAGTTACTGCAGTAGTGTACGAGTTGGGAGCAAAGAAATCTACCGGACAATTTAACTTGGATTCCGGCGACAGCAAAAACCTAAACTTAGTATTGCCGATTCCCTACGACGCGGAAGCAGGAGATTACTTAGTTAAAGTTACTGTAGGTAATGACGATTTCCATGACACTGCGTTTAGGGAAATTAGTGTAGTGGAGGGAAGCTGGTAAAAAGCACTTGAAAAAAGTATTTGCCAGAAAATAATCATTACAGAATGGGCAAGTGATGTAATCACTTTAAAATGCTCAACCAATCGAAAGGTTTAAATATAACCACCGATTAAAACATAAAATCAACTAAATTGGAGGAAGAAAATGAAAGCTTTAAGAAATTTATGGGTAGTTTTTGTGGTTGGTTTACTAGGCGCTACCGATGTAGAGGTAGAAGCTAAAATTTCAGGATACGAATATTCTGACTATGAGAATCTGGAAGACAGCACACAATTATTTGATCTGTCTGCCGGGACAACTAAATATGTGTCATTGAGTGTTACTTTGCCTAAGAAACTGGACAAAGACCATTATTTGCTAAGATTGAGAGTGATGGACAAGAATACCGAAGCTTTGACTAAAGAGATAAAGTTAGCAGTGGAGCCAGCAAGAAATGGAGTGGATATTGCTGATGTAGTATTCTCACCTGGGACTACGGTTAAAGCAGGCAAGTCCTTACTAACAACTGTTCTATTAGAAAATTATGGAGATAAAGATCAGAAAGACGTTAAAGTTACTGTAGCTATCCCTGAATTGGGCGCTTCGGTAAGCGAGTTTGTAGATGTAGTTAAGACCGATGATCATAATGTAGATTATGAGGATGTTCCGGAAATGTTCTTACCGATTCCAATTACGGCTAAAGAAGGCGAGTATGACGCCACTGTAACTGCTAATTACGACGAATATGAAACTGTTACCAAGACGTTCAAGATTAAAATTTTAGGAAATGAGCAATTCCAGCAAACGGATAAGCTAGTATTAGCAGTCGGTCCTGAGTCTCAGAATGTAGCTGCAGGAAGTACTGCAACTTATGCTATCGCTTTGACCAACGCTGGAAGCACCTCTAAAGCGTATCTATTAGAAGCAACTGCAGGCAGCGACTGGGCTACCACTACTTTAAGTGATGGTTTAGTGGTATTAGAGCCGGGCAAGAACAAAGTGGTTTATATGGATGTAAAGACATCTCCTTCTGCAACTGCAGGAGAGCATGTAGCTTCCGTAACCATCAAGGCTGGCAGCGATGCGTTGCAGAGCTTGTCGTTCAAGGCTAATGTGGCTGGCGCAATTGCTCCTGCTGCAACTGGTGTTGACTTCAACCTAAGAAATGGCTTGGAGATTGCTTTAATCGTGTTAGTAGTCGTATTAGTTATCGTAGGATTAGTTATCGGCTTCAGCAGATTAAAGAAAGACGGCGACGAAGAAGGCAAGAGTTACTATTAATGTAATTCATTTCTTCCTCCAATTATTTTTTTGTTTTTTTAACTTTTTTGAAGTTTTATCGTATTTCCACTCTAAACGATTTCTGGTCGATAGCTTCGATTTTTACTTTAGTGCCAATGTTCACGCCAAACTCGTGGAGCTTTTCTGGGAGGGTTATCCCCATACTATTCCCAACTTTTATCACTTGCCTTTCTTGGTCTATGGCTTTGTGGAATTCCAACCGTATTCTAAATTCTTTAGCCTGGTCTTTAGTTAGCGTAGTAAAAGTACAAGTCGGACACACCATTGCTTTAGTTAGAATATGCTCTATCTCAGTCTCTTTCTCTTTTAAGTAAGTTCCACAATCACATTTCATTTTCCTTCTGTTAGCCATACGGTTTTCACCTCGATAAATTCTTGGTGTAGATTTAAACATATCGGTGCAACGTAGAAGATGTCCTCTTCGTACTGGTAGAAAAGTGTTGAATAAAGTTTATATCTGTAGCATGAGTTGGAAGTTCTATGCACATCTCCATCATCGGTGCCGGACCTATCGGCTGCTATTGCGGCTCTCTGCTAGCGAAAGCGGGACATGAAGTAGATATCTATGAAGAACATGCTGAAATTGGGCTGCCCATCCAGTGCACCGGTTTATTAACCAAAGATTTTGACCAGTTCAACCTGCCCCAAGAATCTTTTTTAGTAAATACTTTTCAGGAAGTGGAAGTAAATTCCCCAAATGGGCAGAAAATTGTAATTCTGCAAACAGAATATCTGGTGGATAGGCATAAGTTTGACCAATACTTCGCCGAATCAGCGCGAAAAGCTGGAGCAAGAATTCATCTACAGCATTCATTCGTGCGGAGAGAAGGAAAAGAATTAATTATTAAAGAGCTACAGACAAAACAAGAACTGCGAATTTCTCCGGAAATAATCATTGCTGCCGACGGCCCTTTATCCAAAACTGCCCATGCCTACGGGTTATCAGACTTTCTTTGGGCGAAAGGTATGTCCGGAGCTATTCGGGTGGATAGTGCCAGAATCAAAAACTAAAGCTAGAGTTGGCGTAGCTTCCCGAAAAGATGCCAAAAAGTGGTTTGATGGGTTTGTGCAGAAACAAAGGTTTAAATGGAAAGAGTTTAAAGTAAAAGAAATGCAGGCCGGAGTAATTCCGTTGTACGAGCCACAGCAGAAATTGCAGCAGGAAAATTGTTATTTGCTCGGCGATGCTTCTGGATTTGTAAAAGCAATTACCTTAGGCGGAATAATTCCTGGACTGAAACAGGCGGAGATTTTGGCGGATTGTATTACCCACAACAAAGATTACGAGAGAGAAGTCAAGCCGTTGAAGAGAAGAATGAATCTGCATTTGCGCTTAAGAAGAATATTTAGTAAGTTTGAAGATAAAGATTGGGATAAATTGGTTAAGATTTTGGGAAAGCCGAAAATGCAGAAATTATTTGAGCAGCATACGCGGGAGAATCCTTTGCCATTGGTGGTCAAAGCATTGTTCAGAGAGCCGAGATTACTTTATTTTGTGAAGTTTTTGGTGTGAATATTTATCACCAGTAATCACCGCACTTCCTCAATCCCTTTCCCTACAATCCTGAATCGGGCTTCCAATCCTTCCGGGAGGGAGCGATGCTTTCTTAAGAC
>JACRPH010000083.1 GCA_016214025.1 Candidatus Woesearchaeota archaeon | reverse complement strand
CAGTGAGGATAAATTATGATTGGCAGGAGAAATTGCATTGTAAATTTGATTTTTCATCCGCGCTGGATATACTCTTGGGGGCGCTCAAAGCTAAATTCCAAGGAATGAACTAAACAATTCCGCACTTTTCTCCATAGTCCCAATATAAACACATTTATATACTAGCTAATATTACCTTATAAAAATGGACCTGTTAGAGTTAAGAAAACAGAACCCCTGGTGGGAAAACCGGGCTAGAATAGAAGAAGATACTAAAATAAGAGATTACGAAAATGCCCTGGTAAAGTGGACTCCGAGACTCAAAAAATACCTCTTTTTAGATAAAAACGTAGTTTACAGCATACGCGGCCCCAGACAGGTAGGAAAAACCACTCTTCTAAAAATAATGATTCGGGAATTGCTGCAACAGAACAACCCTTTGAATATAATTTACTTTGCCTGCGATTTATTAAAAGATAACCTCGCACTTAAAGACCTGTTGGATACTTACCTGAACTGGGTTCGTTCACAAAACCAAGAGAGAATATATATTTTCTTAGATGAAATTTCTGCGGTAAATGACTGGCAGAAAGCCATAAAACAGTTCATCGATTTGAATGGCAACCATAATGTAACCCTCGTTCTTACCGGTTCGCACACTTTAGATATTAAAAATAGCACTGAACGCCTTCCTGGAAGAGTAGGAGAAAAGGAACATGTACCCACACACAAAATTCTACTCCCCATGAAATTTGCAGAGTATGTACAAATGAGAGCTCCAGAACTCTATAAGCAGGTACAAGAATTCAAGCTGGAGCTTGCTGAAGATAGAACCAAACAATTCTTAGAATTAATCCAGGGAAATATGCCTGCCTCTGCTAATAATCTGGTTCGTCTGGTGCCTGAATTAGATCTCTTGCTGGAAGAATATCTTCTTACCGGGGGGATAATGGTAGCCGTCAATGAATATGTGAAGAGCCAGCGAATATCTTCTCAGATCTATGATTTGTATATCCGGCAGATCATGGGAGATTTGTCCAGAATTAATAGAGAAGAAAAAACTGCTAAAAGAATTCTTGCTTCGGTCTTAAAAAGAATTGGTTCAGCTTATAGCTGGAATAGCATCAGAAAAGAAGCTGATATTCCCACCCAGCCCACAGTAGACCAATATGCCGGAATTCTGGATAATATGTTTGTTTTAAATATTGTTTACAAGATAGAATTAGATGGAACGGTAAAACCTGCCAGCGATAAAAAAGTATATATCTTAAACCCATTCATCTTCCACGCATTAAATAGTTGGCTGGTTAACCCCGCTAAAGACCCGTTTGAATGTTCAAAAGAATACCTTCTTTCTTCAGAAGAAAAGTCAAAGCTAATTGAAGCGGTAGTAGGCGACCACTTAAACCGGGCGGCTCATAATCTTCGGCCAACCGATACCTTTGATCCTTCAAATTTTGTTTTTTACTCCAAAACGAATAAAGGTTATGAAACTGATTTTGTATTCAAAACGGATAAACTAAGGGCAGGAATCGAAGTAAAATACCAAAACACCATTAATTCAGAAGATTTTAGAGGCATAATGAAAATTGGGGGGGGCTGTGTCGTATCAAAAAAAACGTTCGAGCAGAAGGATAGGTTTGCAATAATTCCGGTAAGTTTATTCCTGTTATATGTTTAAAATCATGGCTCTTCATAAATAACCCCACACCCCAGCTTCTCCCCACTTTCCAATGCTTTCTCCAGGGCTTTTATCTTATTGGTGGCATCATGCTCTGTTCCTAAGTAATAAACCCTCTTTTGGTAGTATTCGTAATTCTTACCAAATGAAACGCACGGTTGAAGTATATCCACCACGGCAAAGCCTTTTCCCTGTTGGGTGTGCTGAATAGCTTGCGTCATGAGTTCTACCAGCTGCTTAAAATCTCCGGCATAAGCTCGGGCTACAAAGGTTGCTCCTGCAGAGATGGCTAACGTTAACGGATTTAGGGGCTTTTCCAGCGTCCCTAGAGGAGATGACTTGCTTTTACGTCCTTTCTCTGAAGTAGGCGAATATTGTCCCGTAGTCAGCCCAAACACCCCATTATTATGCACAAAGTAGCACACATTTAGGTTTCTTCTACACGCATGAATAAAGTGATTGCCCCCTTCGCCATAGCCATCTCCATCACCGCCAAAAGCGATAACGGTCAATTTGGGATTAGCAAGTTTGATTCCTTGGGCTACGGGCAGTGAACGTCCATGCAATCCCACAAAGCCATACGCTTTTATCCAATAAGGTAATTTAGCAAAACACCCTACTCCTGAAACTAACACTATATTGTGTGGTTCGATATTTAATTCAGATAGTGCTTTCTTCACTCCGGCAAGTATAGAAAAATTTCCGCAGCCGGAGCACCAGTTAGGTACTTCACTGCGCTGATATTCTTTTAGCTCCACCATTTTGTTTGATTATTTTCTTTGTTTTGAACAATATTTTTGTTTTGGACTATTTGGTTTGTCTGGTATTGTTAATAACAATATTTTTTTCTCTATCAATGGTTTTAATATTTCTAACCTAAAATGTTCTTTGTTTTTTAATCCTATCATTTCCATTATTTGAATAGCGGTTCTGGGAATGGTACTAAATTCAATGATTTTTCTCATTCTTTCATCTTGCGTGGTAGCTTCCATGGTAGCTTCCATGGTACCTTGCGGGATAGGAATTATTACTTTGAATATATCTTCATCATGAATTTCAGGTTCACGATGAGAATATAATTTGGTATATTTTACTAGATTTCTAACTCCAGAACCTAAATCATCGGCATTTCCTATTTGTTTAAAAACTCCGGCAATTACGGGATTTTTAGGATAAGGAGTAAAATTTTTAGGGTTTATTATGCCGTGGACGTGCGGTTTATTACTGTTTTCTGAATAGATTCTATCTTTTTCAATGATAATTTTTGCAGGAAAAGGATTAAAGTATTCTCTATGAATTAAAATGTTTGAGGCAATTTCTCTCATTATTTTATCCCTAATACTGATTCTTTGAGTTCCTTCAAGATAAAATGGGTCTGATAAATGTTTTTGCCCAAATGCAAGTATTCTTTCATAGCTTTCTATCAAATTAGTTCTCACATCATCCCTATCATCGTATCTGTCTAAATCTATTTTTCGAAGAATTAAATCAGTTTTATGGTGTGGTACTGCTGAGAGGATGGTTTCATCTTTCCCAAAAAGTAAAATGCACGCAAGGGTGAAGCCTTCTTTATTGGTGGCATAATCTTTTGAGTATAATTTAGCACTTTTTAACATCTTCATGTTGCTCATATTCTTCCATGGATGATTACTGTTTTGGTTTAGAGCTAACGTTCTTGCTTTATTTATGAGATCTTCTCTAAGGTCTGTTAGTTTACAATAGGGGTAGACGGTATTTTCAGTGTAAAAATTCTGTTTCTTTGTGTATAAAGAAGTTACAAGAGTTTGATTATTTGTAATATCAATATCGCCATCTTCGTTTCTATCATATATTTTTCCATTGCATTTGTGCACTTGGGAGCTTTCTGGCACATAAAAATAGAGAATTTGTTTGTTTTGTATTTGAACTTGTTCTATTGAAAAATATACTGCTGGCGTTATTTTTTGAGGATTGTTTATTGCCGTTACAAAATCTTTTTTTATTTGTCCGATATAATCTTTATCAATCCCGGTTATTTCACCCGAATCATTAACACCGAGCAACAATTCTCCCCCATTACGATTCAAGAAAGCGCAAACAGTTTCATATACGCTTTTGTTTATTTCTGTTTTACACTCTTTAAACTCAGTACACGGCCCCTCTCCCCCTTTAATAATTTTAACAATCTTATTTTTCAGCATAGGATGTAATTCTCCATTCTTTGATTAACTATCATTTAAATCCTCTTCTTAAGCTCATCATAAATCTCATCAACCGTAAACGTATTTCCATCATAACGCAATAATCTATCCGTAATTATTATCCCAGTTTTCTCTGCAATTAACTCTCCTAGTTGTCCGGTGGCATTGTTTTCAATGAGTAATAGCTTCTCACTTTTGGATAAAATTGACTTAATTTCTACCGTTTGGAACGGGCACAAATATCTTAATGACAGAAAGTTTACTTTTTTTCCTTCTTCTTTTAGTAGGTTTATTGCTTCTACGATTGCTCCCTGATTACCGCCCCAGCTAACTACCATTAATTCTGCATCTTTTTCTCCCATGAGTTGCGGTGGGGGAAGTTCTGATAGTATCAGTTTCAATTTATTCATCCTTCGCTGCACCATTGCGATTCTTGTTTCTGCATCTTCAGTTATCTCTCCCACTTCATCATGCTCGTCTCCAGCACAAGTAAATATTCCATTAGGAGTTCCAGGAAGAGTGCGATAAAGATTCCCACCGGCGTAACGTTTGAACATTCCATCAGGATTTAATTGTGCATCTTTGATGTCTGTAATGATGTTAATTCTTTTACTGTAATCAAACTCAAATTTCTTCTCTTCCTCTATCAAATCAACCGTTTTGTAACTTTCAGCTAGATGTTTATCAATTAGAACAATTACGGGCAGCTGATACTTCTCTGCCAAATAAAAAGCTCGTTTAGTTTCAGTGTAACCTTCTTCAATGGTAGCCGGAGCGATTACCACTCGGGGAAACTCTCCCTGTCCGGCAAATAGCACAAATTTTAGATCTCCTTGTTCAGTTTTAGTAGGCAAACCCGTAGCCGGCCCAGGACGCTGCCCTTCAATGACAACTAATGGTATTTCGGTCATTCCTGCCAATCCCAATGATTCTGCCATCAATGAAAATCCACCACCGGAAGTAGCCACCATAGCTCGTGCTCCGGCATAAGATGCACCTAAAGCCATATTTATCACTGCAATCTCATCTTCAGGTTGTATCACCACTAATTCTTTATTTTTAATGGCTTCTTGAGCTAAATTATGCAATATTCCTGAAACTGGAGTCATGGGATATTGGGCATGAAAGGTGATTTTCGATTTAAGTGCACCTAAAGTAATAGCATCATTGCCGGAAATAAAATCAGGATTAGTAATTACTTTATTTTGGATTAGTGTTTTATCTTTAATTGCATCGACGCTATCATATCCGGCCCGAGCCGATTTCAGAAGCATATCTTGTAATGCTGGCTTGTGAGAAAATTCCTGCTTAATTAACTCCGCTAACACTTCAAAGCTAATTCCCATCACTTTTAAGGCTGCACCTGCAAACACGGAATTATGGATGTTCTTTTCTTTCAGAGAAGCTTCTATTTTGGCGAGAGGAATGGAGAGATAACGTGAATCTTTGTCTTCAATAATCGTTCTGGCATCATATAGAACTATTCCAGTAGCAGAAACTGCTGATTGGTGTCGGAGGAGGGTTTCTTTATCTAATGCCAGCAATAAATCTACTTGATTTACATCCGCATTTACTGACCCTTGGGAAACACGTATCGTATGATAATTGTGCCCGCCTTTGATTTGTGAAGCGTAATCTTTGGTAGAAAATACATTATAACCTAATTTGATACAGGCTTTAGCTATGAGATCAGCACCGGTAGCGATGCCCCAGCCAGCTTCTCCTCCGATTCTTAACCCGAAAGAATCCATTAGCTTAATTTCCCCTTTCCTGAATACAGCTCCTCTGCCACTTTTAACGATTCAAATGAGCCGACATCAAACCAGTGCTCGTCAAATACAAATCCATGCACTTCAGATCTTTTAACTAAAAATTTAACTAAATCACCGGGATTATCAGCTTTCCCTTGTTCAATTGCTTTTTCTACTAATGGAAGGTCATTTTTGTGAAATACATAACAAGCAGTACTGGCTAAAGCGCTTTGGGGCTGAAGCGGCTTTTCTTCAAACCCCACTACTTTACTTCCTTCCAAAATCCCCACCCCATACCTGCCTTTTACTTTTTCCAGCTCTTTAAGGTCGTGAAAAGCTACGATTGAGGTATTCTTCTGAGAAAAATGCGATAATAACTTGGACAAAGAGAATCCAAACAGATTGTCTCCCGCAATGACTAACAAGCTATCGTTTATCTCTTCTTCTTTAAGGATGTAATTTATCTCTCCCACTGCCCCTAAGCGATCTTCATTGCTTAACGTGCCATCATTAATGAGTTTAATCGCTTTGGGATAAGAGAACGAGTTCAGCCACACCTGGAATTGGTGATGGAAACGGGCATTGGTAACGATAATAACTTCATCAATTTCTTTAAGGGACTTTATTTTTTCCAGAATATGCTCTACAATGGGCTTATTGGCTACTTTTAATAGCGGTTTCGGCTGGTTTTCAGTCAGGGGGTATAATCTGGTGGCATATCCAGCCGCGAGTATCAAGGTCTTCATGTTCTTTAGGAAAGAATTTCACTCTTTTAAAGGTTTGTGAAAGTGCGTAATACTTCAGCAATCTGAAGTAGGAGTAGCATCATCAGGTCAAAACTCTATCTGTTTTTAGGAGCTAGCTCGTAGTGAGGGGATGCTCCATACGGGAACACAGAGCCATCGATGTTCTCATCGAGAGTTTTGAAGATGCTACTCCTACTCGTGTGAAGCGTTACCGTCTTCTCGCCTTTTACTGTATTTATCGAGAGCAGACGTTCCCCGTAGGGGGCATCCCCTTTGTCTGCTAGCAGTAAACTCCGAAGAGGCTCGACCTTATGACGGTAACGCTTCAGATTGATGAAGTATTACGAAAGTGCGAGCAATTATTTGTTCACACCAAACAACTCTGCTTTAACCACGCCTTTCTCATCTCTGGAAGCGATAATTTTCACATGATGCGGAGGATTCTTAATTCCATGTTTCCACAATTCTTCATTCAATTTAGTTCCAATCTTAATGTTTTCTGACTTCAGGTGCCGCTTCAAGAATGCTTTCAGGCCGTTAACTGCTCTTTCGGTCCTTTTCCAATTAGGGGCTTTCTGATACTGCTTGCGTAAAGGCACATTGTAAGTTCTTTCTGGGATTGCAGTAATTGTAGTTGCCATGTTATGCTTTTGTATCTGACCCCCGTTTCCACGAGCGTTTTACATGAGTATGCCGTGAAGGATGCATTCTTTTACCTTTGCCGTAAGCTTTAAACACGGTCCAGAACGGCGCCCATTTAGTCTGCCCGCTTTTCTTTATCAGCCGTTTCTTCTTGGCGCGAGGCTTATTGGTGGCCATGGGTATGCTCCTGCTTGGCAATCTGCACTGCTAACTTGTCCATCAAAGAAACCCCTTTAGGAGTCAATACTCTTCCTTTATGATTGCCAACCGTAACTTGCTTTATCAAAGCTGATGCTTCTAATTGCTGCAGCACTTTGCGGATGATTGAACCTGAACCTTTATAGAAATGCTCCGGCTTATGCCCCGACGCAGTTTTCTTTCCTCCATACTTTGTTCTAAGCTTCTGGGTGCCGACCGGGCCAAGTTTGGCAATGCTTCTAAGAATAGCAGCAGAGCGATAATACCACCAATCGTTATTATCAGGATGCCTTTCCCGATGCAGACCGGTTTTTACGAACTTGCTCCATTCCGTAGGCTTGACCAGGTTCTGCTTCTTCAGCTCTTCCGCAGCTTTAGAAATAAGCGCATGGGCATTAACCTCAAGTATGTGGGTCATGTTTATTCTTAGATGGCAGTTTATTTATAAAGATTTTGTGGTTTTTGAGCCGGCAGAAGTGTTTTTACTCTTCAATTTAGCTTTCTTAATTAAAATTCTTCCAGAGCAAATCGAATCCATCCTTGTTTCATACTCTAAAATTTCTATTTTCTTCTTAAAAAGCGGACAATCCAGTACTAAGGATTCTGCTTCTCCCCCTTCAAATGCTACATTCATACGATTCTTAAGCTGGATTAACTTTAATTCCTCTAATGCTTTTTGGTCTATTTTCTTTCCCAGCCAGCTCTTATCCAGCCCCTCTGCCGCCACCGAAGTCAAAATAAATTCAAATCCATTCTCTAATAACTCCTGCATCTCCTGGTCCTGCGACTTGTGCCATAACGGAGAGAATATTTTCAACCCCAAAGAATCTGCTACTCGTTCGATTCTATCACGTTGATACGTAGAAAATAATGCTCCAGTAACAATTCCTTCAATTTTATATTTCTTCTGAGCTAATATTAACGCCTTCTTCAAGTCTTCAAGCTCGATTTCTTTTTCTCCTTTAGTTTTGTGCAGTATCAATGGAATTTCCATCGCCCGTGCTTGTAATTTAGCCAGCTCAATAACCGGAGTGTGGAACATATACGAATCCTGATTCTCTGACTTTAGCGTTATCAAACAACTTAACTCATAGTTCTGCCGTTTCATCATCAACGCCGCATAAGTGGAATCTTTTCCGGAAGAGAATAATACACCCAATTTGGCATTAGGGAAAGGATAAAATGTGCGCAGATATGCCGGACGAGAAGAAAACTTTTTCCATCGGGCAACTTTATCCAACGCTGAATCTATGCGCGAGCCGTACTGCGCCGCCACTTTCTTACGGAAAGCTAATTCGTGAGAAATCCCTTGCGCGTAAGCAATCTCTCTGAAGAGCAGCTTGAAATGTTGTTCATTGAGTTTATACTTTTCCGGAATCCGTAGCGCATATTCAACCAGTTTCTTATCCAAAAACGGCAGTCGTAATTCTAATCCATTATACATCGTGATCACATCATCGCGATACAAGTCCCGTTCATACAGTTTTAACAACCCGGATACACATTCTAAGTTTAAGTTCGTAGAATGCTTGTGCCGTTCATATCCGGCAAAAATCTCTTCGCTGCCTAATCCGGAGAAAATTACTTTGCAGCCATCTTTCTGTGCTAGTTCACACGCTAGAAAAAAAGTCAGGGCTACACTTACCTTCACCGGATGCGAGTCTTCAATCAGCGGAATTACTTTTTTCAGGTACGCCGAAAGTTCTTCCATCATTACTTTTCTTACTTTCAGTTTCAGCCCCATTTCTTGCGCCGCTTTTTGCGCATAAAGCAAATCACTGGGCGGATGTTCGGGAGAATCCAATGCTGCAGTATAACACGTAAACTCATAGCCGTGCTTGATCAAAAAATGGGCAATATAAGTGGAATCTATCCCTCCTGAAAATAGCACTCCAAATTTTCGCTTTGGAATGCGTTTGACAATCGCTTCTTCTAACAGTTTAGCAGTATTGCGTAAAATATTTTTTTTGTTATCCTGTAATTCAGGAATCGCCGTAAAGAATTTTCGTAGATGTAATTTCAGTTTCTTAGCACTAAGATTGTATTCTAAAATATGCCGGGGAGTAAGCTCTTGAATATTTTTATAATCTAACTTTCTCAATACTTTTCTTTCGGAAGCAAAAGCTAACGATTTTTTCGGTTCATCATAAGCGTACCACAATGGCTTTACTCCCAGAATATCCCGGGCCAGAAATAATTTATTCTTCTTCCAATAAGCAAAGGCATATACTCCATCTAATTCATTTAATGCATTTTCGGTTACTCCCAACTTATCTAAGAAACGTAATAATAATTCAGCATCGTTCTTTGCGGAGAGATTATATTTCTTTGCCAATTCTTTCCAATTATAAATTTCACAGTTAGCCGTAAGAATTCCCTTTCTTTGTAATGGCTGGGGCACAAAGTCTACGATGGAATGAAGCGTGTGTCCTAAGAGATTATGGGCTGAGGGAACGGTTAGTTTATTTAGGTTCTTACTAACTTTAACTTCTTTTTCCGAAGCTGTTCCAACTCCATCTTTCCCTCGTTTTTCCAGCAGCTTTAAACCTAATTTAATGAACTTAAACTTTCCCACAAAGTCGCGGTGCAATTTATTGCACACCTCTCCGATAGTCGAGCCTTTCTGAAGTATCATCGGAACAGTCATATCAGCTTCTTTTCGGGGCTCTTTCATATATACTCTGATGAAGTTTAATTTCTGAAATATAAGTTCTTTAAGAGAGTTAATATTTATACCCTGCTCGGCAGAAATCCCAATATCTGCATTGATTCCTTTCTTTATTTTTTCTACTTGTTCTGCGGTAGCCAAGTCAATCTTGCTCAAACAGGTTATCGCCGGCAGGTATTTCTTGCTGCCTTCGATGCAGTCGATAAATTCATCGGCATCTATCACGCTTCGTATCAGCACTTCCGCATTATTTATTTTAAATTCACGTAATATTTGGGCTAAAGTCTCGTCAGTCAAATCTAAATTAACTGTCCGGCCGATGTGCACTCCGCCTTTAGCCGTCTTTTTGAGGTACACTTCCGGCTTGGTTTTATTTATGCGAATTCCTGATTCCCATACTTCTCTTAATATAGATGCATGGTGCTCGGGATGAGTAATGTCTACTATAACTAGTACTAAATCTGCGTTTCTAATTACGGTTAATACTTCTCTGCCCCGGCCTTTTCCCGACGCTGCTCCGCTTACAATTCCCGGAACATCTAATATTTGAATCTTAGCCTGCTTATATTCCATCACTCCCGGAATAACAGTTAACGTAGTAAAATCATATGCCGCTACTTCTGACTTTGCTCCGGTGAGCGCATTGAGAATAGTAGATTTGCCCGTAGAAGGAAATCCCAGCAATAAGACCGTAGCATCACCGGACTTTCTGACTGTATATCCATACTCAGATCTGCCGGTTTTCTGCTGGGTTCGTGAAGTTTGTTTTTCTTTCAGCACGGCTAATTTAGCTTTAACTAACCCTATGTGCCCTTGGGTAGCTTTATTATATTTTGTGGTAGAAAGTTCTTTTTCGAGTTCTTTGATCTGGCTGGAATAATCAGGCATAAGCGGGTATAATGAAACCGGTTTTTAATCATTTCGATG
>JACRPH010000053.1 GCA_016214025.1 Candidatus Woesearchaeota archaeon | reverse complement strand
CCATTGTGCCTACGAAAGTAGCGCACGTTTCATGATTGAGCAGTGCCTTGCAGCGACGGCAATAATGCACCTACCGTGCGTATAGATGGATGTCGCAATCAGCCCTTATTGCAAAGAATGTGAGAAAAGTATAAAAACACCACGAGGTTTAAACATAGATGAGAAAAGTATAAAAACACCACGAGGTTTAAACATAGATGACACCACAAGACAAATTAAAATTGATTAAACGCGACACCCAAGAAATCGTCACCGAAGACGAGTTATTAAAACTCTTGGAAACTAAAAAGCAGCCCGTAGTATATTTAGGCACTGCAGTAACTGGAAAGCCGCATATTGGTTATTTTGTATGGGTCTTGAAGATGGCTGATTTTCTTAAAGCCGGATTCAAAGTCAAAGTTTTACTTGCAGATTTACATGGTGCACTTGACAACACCCCCTGGGCAGTGCTGGAGCGCCGCTATAATTATTATTCTACAGTCATTCCGCTGATGTTCACTGCCGTTGGTGCCGATATTAAAAATGTTGAGATTGTGAAAGGGTCTACTTTTCAGCTAAAAAAAGAATACATCCTCGACGTTTTAAAAATGTCTACTTTTACTTCCATCAACGATGCCAAGCGTGCCGCTTCTGAAGTAGTTAAGTTTGGAGATAACCCCAAATTAAGCGGATTGATTTATCCTCTGATGCAGGCTTTAGACGAAGTTTACCTAGATGTGGATATCCAGTATGGTGGTGTTGACCAGCGTAAAATCTTAATGTTTGCTCGGGAAAACCTGCCCCAAATGGGCTATACTCCGCGCGTGGAAGTCATGACCCCTTTAATTCCCGGATTAATCGGAAAAAAAATGTCTGCTTCTGATCCTAAGTCCAAAATAGACTTGTTAGATAATGAAAAAACTGTGCAAGACAAGCTAAAAGGAGCTTATTGTGAAGAAGGCGTGGTTGAAGACAATGGCGTATTGGCTTTTCTCAAGCAAGTATTGATTCCATTAAAACAAGACCGCAAAGAAAGTTTTGTAGTGGAACGCCCCGCAAAATATGGTGGAAACTTGACTTTCAAAAATTATGAAGAGGTAGAAAAAGTATTCGTAGAAAAACAGCTTCATCCTCTCGATTTGAAAATGGCGGTAGCCCGGGAAATTAGTGCGTTATTAGGAGTATTCCAACAGAACAAAGAAAAAATTGAGAAGATTGCCCAAGAAGCGTATGCATAATGTCCAAACTTTGATATTTTTTTAAATATTTTCTATTTTCCTTCAATAACTGCCATAGTATAATACTGGAAATACTTTGCTGCTACTCTTTTCACGTCTCCAATTGTGACCTTCTTAATCTTAGGAATAAACTTATTCAGCAATTCTGCATCTTTGGCATGCTCCCATAATAACAATTGGTCAGCTACTTTCTGGTTATCTTCTATATCCAAATAAAAGTCGCCTTCAATAAACGTCTTGGATTCATTAAGATCTTTTAGTGTAATCTTCTGCAGCTTTCCCAATTCATCGAGGATTAATTTTTTAACTTTTTCCACATTTTTTCCGTTAATTGTAGCATAAACTGCAAAATATCCAAAGTTAATATCGCTGATATGTTCTGTTCCTACATCATAAGCTAAGCCTTTCTTTCCTCGGATTTCCGTAAACATTCTTCCACTCTGTCCTCTTCCCAGAATTCCATCAATTACTTCCAGCACATAACTATCGGGATGATTTCGAGGAACGCTTTTAAATCCGATGACAATATAAGTATTAGCCACATCTTTCTTTTCTTTAACTTCTTTAGTTTTAGTTGCAGGAGGTTCGACGATCTTCACCGGCCGAACTTTCTGTCCTTTAAGTCCGATAAATTTTTCAATTATCCGCTTTTTCCATTCTTTTACATCTCCCACTACCGAGATGACCATATTTGATGGAGCATAATATTTATGAAAATAATTCTTTATTTTTTCTTGGTTCAATCCTTTGATAACTTTCTTATCCCCGTAAGTGGGATATCGGGCCGGATGTTTCTCAAACAAGTTCTGTTGCAGCAGCACCCATTGGTAAAACCTAGGCTCATCATTAACCAAATCAATCTCTTTCATAACTACATTTTTCTCTTTCTCCAATTCTTTGGGGTTGAACAACGGGTTTTGTAAAATATCGGCTAAAATTTCCACCGCTAACGGAAAATGTTTTTTTAACACTTTAACATAAAAACAAGTTCGTTCATTAGTAGTATAAGCGTTAAAGCTCCCTCCTACTTTTTCGATTTCATTGGAAAGGTCCCAATTAGTTGGCCTGTGGGTGGTGCCTTCAAACACCAGATGTTCAATAAAGTGAGAAATTCCCCGTTCAGTTATGGATTCATGATCACTGCCAACTTTTACCAGGACTTGGACAACTACTGAATTGCTCTTTTTGTGCTCAAATATGATTTTTAGCCCATTTTGGAGGGTAATTTTGTGCATACTTTAAGCATATTTTTTGGGTTTATAATGCTTTTGGAGAATTAGTGGCTTTTTAGCGCAAACCCGGAACGACCCCTTTCTTTATCGGAATATTTAAAAATAAACTCTCCCTTTTCCCAGCTAATGACCAAAGAAAAGTATATTTCGCTCAATGCTATGGATAAGCTTATGCGCAAAGCCGGGGCAATTCGAGTATCCGAAGACGCCAAGCAGGCGTTAGCTGAAGTGTTAGAAGAGAAAGCGTTAGAATTAGGCGCATTAGCTAAAAGAATGGCTGAACATGCCGGCAGAAGAACTGTTACCGGAAAAGACGTTCAATTAGCGCTGAAAAACGAATAATCCTATTTAACTTGTATGGAAGGTGGTTTTTATGTATGAAAAGAAATTAGTCGACGTGGGCGGCCTGAAAAAAGGGGACACTATAATCATTGATGATGCCGCATGCAAGGTTACTGATTTGTCCGTCTCCCGGCCCGGGAAGCACGGCCATGCCAAAGTAAATATGATGGCGGTAGGCCTTTTAGACGGAAAGAAAAGGAATTTAGTCTTGCCTGGCCATGATAAAGTAGAAGCTCCGATTATCGAGAAGAAGAATGCCCAGATTCTATCTATCCTTCCGGGCAATAAAGCTAATGTGATGGATTCAGCTACATATGAAACATTTGAGATGGACATCCCAGAAGAGTTGCAAGCCGAGCTAAAAGAAGGCATGGAAGTGCTATATTGGGAGATAATGGGAACTAAAGTAATGAAGCAGATAAAATCGTAGGTGATAACGTATGGTCAAATTCGAAGAAGCAACTGCCAGAAGAATTAGAGGCATATTCGTATGCAAAGTGTGCAAAGCAAAAATCAGGGCTCCTAGCCTGAAAGTAGCCCAGAAGAAAATCAGCTGTAGAAAGTGCAACTCTAAGAAGCTTAAGCCAAAGCGTAAGAAGTAAAGTCTAGGCCGTAAGTAGTTAAATCTGAGGAGAGGGATGTTTGAACCACAATCCATGTTGGACTTTGTTATTAAATATAAAGTTATTTTCATATTTTATGCATTAGTAATTCTATTTCTGGCGCTTAAACGAAAATCGTGGGGGGTACAAAACAAGATAATTATCTTATATCGCACTAAGTTTGGGTTAAGCCTGATTGAAAAGGTGTCAGCCAAATTTAAAGAGTGGGTTATTCTACTAGGTTATGTGGGTGTAGGTGCCGGGTATATTGGAATGGTAGTAATTTCGTATGTTCTAATTAAGAATATAATTGACTTGATTTTAGTGCCTAAAGCCGTTTCCGGCGTATCACTAGTGCTTCCAGGAATTAATGTTCCGGGGATGGGGGTATTGCCATTTTGGCATTGGTTGATTGCCATTTTTGTAATTGCAGTAGTGCATGAATTCTCCCATGGAATTGTAGCTAAAGCGCACGGAATCTCAGTTAAAAGCACTGGAATGGTGTTTCTAGGACCAATTATCGGCGCTTTTGTAGAGCCAGATGAAAAGAAAATGAGTAAGCATAGTGACATTCAACAATACTCGGTATTTGCTGCGGGGCCTTTTTCTAATATTATTTTGGCAGTGGTGGCATTGGCCTTGTTGAGTTGGGTTTTCACTCCATTACAGCAATCTATGGTTGAGCCCAATGGATTTACTTTTGACGCATATTACAACGATTCATTTCCCATCGCTAAAGCAGGGGTTGTTCCAGGAACAGTAATTAATGGAATTAACGGAAAAGCAGTTAATGATTTTGTCCAGTTTAGCGATGAAGTTTCTTGTGCCAAGCCCGGAGACGAGTTAAAACTCTCTACTGAGAAAGGCAATTATTCTTTAATTCTTGCCGCTAGTCCGGATAATCCTTCCAAAGGGTTTATGGGAATTACCCAAATAAAAAACGAGTTTGAAGTTAAAGATGCTTATGCCACCGGAATTGGAAATGTACTTTATGTGGCGGCGGATTGGTTTAATGGATTTCTAAGATGGTTATTCTTGCTTAGTTTAGGTATTGGGTTATTTAATTTGCTGCCCTTACCTATCGTTGATGGAGGCAGAATGGTGCAAGTATCTTTGCAGAGAATCAAAGGCAAAGATAAAGGCAACAATTGGTACGGAAAAATCAGTTTGCTTTTCTTGCTGATCTTAGTGTTGAGCTTAGTGTATCCGTTCTTGAGTGGGCTGCTGGGGATTTAGAATCTAAAGAGATGCTTAGCAAGATTAACTTTACTTCCTATTATTTCAACTCCCTCTGTCTCCAATAGCTTTATCTTCTCATGGATTGCTTTTCCTTGCGTTTTCCCTTTGAACCCGCCGATTCTTCCATTGCTCTTCACTACACGATGGCAGGGCACAACTGGGGCATAAGGATTACTTTTCAACGCATTACCAACTGCCTGATAAGCGTTACAGTCCAATGCTCTGGCAATCTCAGCATAGGTGGTTACTTTGCCTCGGGGGATTTTACGACATAAAGCATATACTTTTTCAGTAAAAGTTATTTCTTCCATCGTTCTATCACTTCTTTAACCCGATTACTGCCTTTAGGCAGGGCTTTTGGGCCCAGGCGATAAATTATCTTTTCTACACTGCTGCCCCAGGAGAATTCTCCACGTTCGGTTTTAACTTCTTCCACCTCAAATTCCTGCGTCAGAACCCCTTTTTTCAGGTGGTAATAAATGCTGCGCGGAGTTACTTTGGGAAATATTTCAAAATAAATCTTGCACAGCTGATAGCCGTAGCTTTTTCCCAGATAGTACAATATTTCTATTAGGTTAGTGCGGATATCACTGCGTGGAGGGCGGCCTTTGAGCGTCATGAATTAACCAAAATGCAGGCAAAGTCTTAAATATTTCCCAAGTTATACGCTCAAATGGTAACTATAAAGCTGATGTTATAATGGGGGTGTTTAACATGAAAGCATTTGTATTGATATCATTAAAAGAAGGAAATGAACGAGAGTTGTTAGAAGAGCTAAAAGAGTTAAAAGAAGTAAAGAATGCCTATATTCTGTTCGGGGAATGGGACCTTATCGTAGAAGCAGAATTAAGAAGCGCCGAAGAGTTGGGTGCATTTGTAATGGATAAAATTAGGAACAGGGAAGACGTGAGATTAACCAGCAGTTTAATTGTGGCGGGAAAATAAGTCATATTTGAGTACAGATGGAGAATATTTAAATGAGGCAGGAGACGGCTTTAATCGTATTTCAAGGAATACAAATAAGACGTACATGGTACAACGATAAATGGTATTTTTCTATTGTTGATATTGTGGGGGTGTTGACCAATAGTTCTATCCCTAAAAGGTACTGGTCTGACTTAAAAATAAAACTTAAAGATGAAGGGTTTGAGTCATACGATAAAATCGTACAACTGAAACTTCCTTCTTCCGATGGCAAATACTATGAAACCGATTGTGCTGATACAGAAACTATGTTTAGAATTGTCCAATCCATTCCTTCTCCTAAAGTCGAACCATTCAAAAGGTGGCTGGCACAAGTTGGCTATGAACGTATCCAAGAAATAGAAAATCCCGAATTAGCTCAAAATAGAGTTAAAGAGTATTATGAATTGAAAGGTTATCCTAAAGAGTGGATAGATAAGCGTTTAAGAGGGATTGCTATTCGGCAGGAACTCACTGACGAATGGAAGAATCGAAATGTTACCCAAGAAAAAGAGTTTGCCATCCTGACTAATGAGATAACCAAAGCGACATTTGGAAAGACCGTTCAAGAGTATAAAATGTTTAAAGGAATCCCTAAGAAAAATCAGAATCTTAGAGATCACATGAATGATTGGGAGCTTATTCTTACTATGGTCGGAGAGAAAGCTACAACTGACATTACTGTGGCTAAAGGGGCCCAAGGCTTTAAACAATGTAAAGAAGTAGCTAAAGAAGGTGGAGAAGTTGCCGAGAATACTAAAAAAGAGATAGAGAGAAAAACAGGTAAGAGCCTAATCTCCTCTGAAAATTATCTTCATCTGCAAAGGAAAAAGAAAGAGATTGAAGTTAATTACAATTAAAATGTCCAAACCACTACTTTCCAAGTCTAAACAGCACCAGGTAGCATTAGAACGAATCAAACAATTATTCGCCGAAGCCGACGAAGTTTTCTTTAGCGATAAAAAATTGGCCAACCGCTACGTTCAGTTGGCTAGAAATATCGCCATGAAGGTAAAAGCCAAGATTCCATTAGAGCTGAAGCGGAAATACTGCAAACATTGTTATTCCTATCTTCGTCCAGGGGTTAATTCCAGAATACGAACGCGGGTGGGAAAAGTAGTCATTTCTTGTTTAGATTGTAAGAAGTTCATGAGGATACCGACGAAGGTGAAAAGTAAAAAATAGTTATCTCTTTCTCCCCCCATCCTTCAACAACTTCCTCTCCGTTTGGGCTACCACTTTTCTTATGTCATAAACTGCATCCGCATTAGCGGAAATGGAATCAATTCCCTGATGCACTAAAAAGTCGGCCATTTCTGGTCGAGAGCCAGCCTGTCCGCAGATAGATGTTATGACATTATACTTCTTACACACTTTAATCACTTTAGCCAATTCTCCCAGAACGGCCGGATGCATCTCATCAAAACGGCTATTCAACCGTTCGTTATTTCTATCAATGCCTAGTGTCATCTGGGTCAAGTCATTAGTGCCAAAGGAAACAAAGCTAACCCCCTCTTTGCACAACTCTTCAATTATCCAGCACGCCGCAGGAGTTTCTACCATAATCCCAAAATCAACCTGCCGGCATGGCTCTAAACCCACCTCGCGCATGATATCTTTGGCTTTCTGAACCTCTTCAGTTCTTATCACAAACGGAATCATTACTCCTACATTCTTCAATCCTTCATCATGCAGCTCTTTTACCGCTTGGAACTCTGCTTTTAAGATCTTTGGCTCGTCTAATAATCTTCTGATACCGTGCCACCCAATCATTGGGTCAGTTTCTTTCGGTTCTAAATTTCCGCCCTGCAGTCCCCGATACTCATCTGTGCGCATATCTGAGCATCTTACCCATACCGGCTTATGTGCAAAAGCAGTAGCAATTTTCTTAATTCCATCTTTCAATAAATTAACATAATCTTTCTCTTTTCCGTTACGGATATACTCTGCGGGATGAATTCCTCCTGCGGCAATCATTATCTCTAGTCGCACTAAGCCCACGCCATCCGCTCCGGTTTCAGCCGCTTTCTGTCCCATTTCAGGAATATCCATAATAATTTTAATTTTAGTAGCAGTAATAATCTCTGCTTTTGTTTGGGCAGAAGACACTACTTTTACCGGCATCTTAACCTCTATTTTTCCTTCATACACAATCCCTTTAGAAGCATGTACAGTAACCATCTCTCCATCTTTTAACACTTGGGTAGCATGTTCAGTTCCTACAATACAAGGTGTTCCCATTTCTCTTGCTACTATGGCAGCATGACATGTGAGGCCGCCTTCATCGGTAACTATCGCCCCTGCTCGTTGCATCGCCGGGACCATATCTGGTGTCGTCATTACCGTAACCAAAACATCGCCTTTGAGAACTTTATTTAACTCAGAAATTGCATTAACCACCTTTACCGGCCCCGAATATACTCCTGCCGAAGCCGTATCTCCTTTCAACAGAATCTTTCCTGCTTCTTCCGTTATTCCGAGACGTTCACCGGCAACTTTAGGCTTGAATGTAGTTACGGGCCTAGTTTGCACTAAAAACACTTCTCCGTTTTCAATAGCCCATTCAATATCCTGCGGGCGGCCATAATGTTCTTCCAATTTTTTCCCCAACCGGAATAATTCCTGAATCTGCTTGTCATTCAAGTTCTGCTTCTCTTGGTTTGATTTAGCAATGTCTCTCTTTACATTTTCTCCTTTCTCATTTCGAAATAAGCCGTAATCCTGTTTTTTCACTTCAATTTTTTTTAATTCTTTAGTTTTCTTATCGATTAAATAAGTGTTAGGGTTTACTTCTCCCCCCACAATCATCTCGCCTAAACCATAAATGGCTTCTATCACTAGTTCATCCGCATTATTGGTAGCCGGATTTATGGTAAACATTATCCCCGATTTTTCTGAATTAACCATTCGTTGCACAATAGCGGAGAGATATACTTTAGAATGCTCAAATTTATTCTTTTGTCGATAATAGATAGCTCTGGCAGTAAATAAAGAAGCCCAGCAAGCTCTCACTGCATCAACAATATGCTCTTTCCCTTTGATATTAAGGAAGGTAGCCTGCTGGCCTGCAAAAGAGGCACTAGGAAGATCTTCTGCCGTGGCTGAGCTTCTTACCGCTACAAACACTTCTTCTGGTTGTACTAGATTAGAAGCATCTCTCTTCTTCATTCCTAATAATTCATAATTATCCACAATCTCTTCAGCCATATCTTCCGGGACGGGAGTTTCGATAATAATTTTTTGAATTTGTTCTGATGTTTTCTGCAGATTAGTAGTATCTTCTTCATCCAATCCGAGTAAGAGTTGTTCAATCTGATTTTTCAACCCAGTTTGTTCAATAAATTCTTTGTAAGTTTGAGCTGTAACTGCAAATCCATTAGGTACAGGTAAGCTCAATTGAGTCATTTCTCCTAAATTAGAACCTTTTCCTCCAGCAATAGCAATAGAATCTTTCTGCAAGTCTTTAAACCAAACCACATATTTTCCCATGTTTATCTACCTCTTTTTTAATCGTACTGATTTTATAATCGTACTTAAATTGTAATTATTAAGATAAACCAGAAACAGTATTTAAAGGTTTATCCCGTATTTAACCCAAACTCTTTTACTATCCCATACACCGGCCCTTCTGGCGTCAACTCACTCTCATACAAGTAAAACTTATCTACCAGAACTTCTCCCAATTCAACTTTCTCATACTTTTTAAGAATATTTAACAGCTCTTCGTTATCTTTAACTTTGTTCACTCTCGCCAACGTCAAATGTGGAATTTCTTCTTGATGCCCATCCATTCGAATGTAATTCAGCGATTCATTAGCCCGCTTCATCAATAGGACCATCTCGTTGCTTTCTAACCCAACCCAAATCACTCTAATCTGTTTCTCACCAAAAGTATTTATTTTCTTTAGTTTAATTAGAAACGGCTTATATTTGGCCAGAATTTCCAACTTAGAACAAATCTCCTGAATCTTATTTTCTTCCACATCTCCCAGAAACTTAATCGTAAGATGCAGATTATCTGCAGGAACAGCTTTTACCCCAGTTTCCGTTAAAGCATTTAATGCTGGTTTCAGTTTAGCTTTAACTTCTTCAGGGAGCGGGATTCCTACAAATAGCCTTTTCATAATTTACTCTTCTTCCCCAAAATCATCCGTTTCTTCATAATGAGATTCAGCTTCTGGCTCATTTCTGCGTAGCTCTTCTGGACTGATGGTTACAAACTTTGATGTTCGTTGCGGAGGCCGGTCTAATTTCTCTACGGTTTCTCCAAATCCAACATTTTGCAGCACTTTAGTGATTCTAATTTTAACAAAATCTCCTTTTTTGACATTGGGCACAAAGATGACAAAACCTCGGACTTTGGCAATGCCATCTCCTTTTCCACCTACTGAATCTATGCTTACTTCGTGAGTTTCCCCCACTTTTACCGGGGCAATGCGTTCTCCATCCATATAGCTGTACCTCCTATTTTATTATTTTTCCATCTAGTTACATGTATTTCAGAATTAGAACTTTGCATGGGTAAGTTTAGTATTCATAACTGTGTAATAAGCTTAATCTTAGATATTATATAAATGTTTCTGAGAGAAAAATGAAAAAAGAATAAATTAAAAATAAAAAACTAAAGAACTTATACTTCCGTGTCTTTCAACCCGCTTTCCATCACTTCAAAGACACACTCGCCGTCAGGTAAGTTTGGTGCATCAATTAACTTTGCTACCCGAGTTCCTTTTCTGCCTTTTCGGAGGTAGATTCTAAAAGTGGAAGCATGGGCCACAATGTGTCCGCCGATAGCTGTGGTAGGATCTCCGAAGAATTGGTCGGGCTTGGCCATAACCTGGTTGGTTACATACACGCACAAGTTGTGAGAGCTGGCTAGCTTAGATAACATATGCATGTGCCGGTTCAATTTCTGCTGCCTTTCAGCCAGAGTTCCACGGCCAATAAATTCCGCGCGGAAGTGTGCAGTTAATGAATCTACCACTACTAAACACACTTTCTTTTTCTGTTCGGTTATTAAAGTGTCTATTTTTTCTACCAATAACATTTGGTGATCAGAGTTGAATGCTCTGGCTACCATTATTCGGGTTAGCGCATCTTCGGGATTAATGCCTGCTCCTTGCGCCAGTTGTATAATTCTTTCTGGGCGGAAAGTATTTTCAGTATCAATATATACTGCACAAGCATCCGGATCTTCTTTCAAAGTATTTATTACTAAAATATGTCCAATTTGGGTTTTTCCGCAGCCGAATTCTCCAAAGCACTCCGTAATAGCTCCCGTCTCAAATCCGCCACCCATAAGTTCATTAAAAGCGACGCTTCCCGTGCTTATTTTATTTACACTCTCTCTTTTTTTAAGCACGTCAATTCCGGTCTCAAATCCCATCTTCATGCTATCCCGGGCAGCATTTATCATCTTTCGAGCTACTGCTTCCGAAACTCCGGCTGTTTCTACCAGCTCTCCTAAAGTGGCTACCGCCATGGACATTAAGTCTCTGTAACCCGCTTGTTCTAATTTTTCGGCTGTAGCTGCACCCACTCCAGGTAAATCTTGGATACGCTTTATTTCTTTAACTTCAGTTTTTAATTCTGACACGTTTATTTCTTTTTCTGGTCTCATTTTAATCTTTCCTCTTCTTTAACCATTAGTTTGCTTTAAACAAGTCCTGCTCATTCAGGACTAATTGTTCATACGCTTTCTGCAGCACAACCATAGCTTTAGGCAGGTCATTTACGCGTAAAGAATTGGTGGATTGCCACTTGCCCTCTTTGTCAGTATACCTTCTTTCAATGGAGATGGTCTTATATTCCGATTCTTCTCCATTGGGGCGATGCCCTTTGTTCAGCCATACTGTAGCTGCTACTCCTCCGGCGCGGAATTTCTTTTCCGGCAGGTTACCTTCTTTTTCTGGTACCACTTTAGGTACAGTTTTTACGTTTTGGTTTATGTTTGTGTTCATGTTCTAAACACCTCTTGCTTTCGCATTTTATTTCAGCCAACCCCATTATGAAGCTGGTGAGGTACAACCGTTTAAGTTGCTGAGAACTTGGGGCAAGAGTTAGTATTTAAACCCTAGCCGCGGTTGTCCAGTGCGGGAGTGGCTACCCCAATTTTGGCTTTAAACGGCTGGTTAGCGAGAAATCCGGGTTTATGGACTGTCCAGTGGGTGTGGGGAGTGGCTCGTTAAATAGCAAAAGAAAACCCTTATTAAGCACCGTTTCTAATCCAAAAGTATGTTCAACCTGTTCAGCACCCAAACCAACCAAGCAACTATTGGAGAAACTAATGTTACAGTTAAAGTGCAGTTCAGCAAATATTCCGCTTCCTGGTTCAATTCTGATTTTCAATTGGCAACCCAAATCAATTCTAAAAAGGGAAAAGGCTTCAAACTGCCGGAAGAATCAAATCTCAAATTCAGGCAGGTGCAGCGTTATGAAATATTCTATCGCAAGTTTTATCACAAGCGTATCCAGCAGCAAATTAAAACCCCTTTTAATCCGGATTACGATGAATTTAAGCGTTTCTGTGCCACAGTTTTATCCCAAAGGATATTTTACATCTTAAAAACGGCGCTTCCGCAGTTAATTACGGGAAGAAAAGAACTAATAATAAATTTATATGCAGTAAACAAATACTTAGAGAATGACTTAGCAGCATATGTTTATAGTAATTCTACGGATAAAGCGATAGAAATGGAATTCAGCGGTTCCGCCCTGACCGGCAGAATTTATTTCCTCTGGGTGTACGCGCACAAAGTGGATGCTTCATTTCTGGAAAGAACATTAACTCATGAATTAGAGCATCATTTAGAACACCGTAAAGGAATGTACTTAAAAGAAGAAGAAACGCTGAAAAATATTGCTGAATTCATGCAATTAAACCCCGAAGCGTGGAAAGGAAGCTTCCCTGCATTATTCGAAGTGTGGTGCAACTTATATGCTGAAGGCCTTGCCACTTTTGTGGAAAACAGAAAAGCCAACCAAGTTGAAATTGATTTTAAACAAGTACAAAAATTAAAGTTGGGGTTGATTAAATTATCTTTGTTAAACAAAAAGAGCGACGCTGAGAAATTGGTGGAAAAAGAGTTTAGGTCTACTGCTGAAAGCGGGGAATATTATTTGGGAAGATTGATGTGTTATTTTATTGGGTTAAGCTTCCTGAAGCAAAAAAAGACCGAAGTTTTAGTGTTATCGCAAGGTAAATTAAAATTACCATTTACTGAACTGGGGTTATTTTTGGAGAAGCATAGTTCAGTTAAGTTAGAGCAATTGAACGAAGAGACGTTTAAAGAAGCGTATGCTAAATTGAGCCAAATAAAACATCACCGAGAATTTATTGCATTATATACTAAAGCGTGCCAAGAGCTAGGCCTGAAAGACTCTTTGAGGATAGTAGATACTAAGTTTTATCACAAACTGTTGAATAATGCGGCAGGAAGTTATAAACATTGCAGGGAAGTAGTGATGGGGTAGAAGAAAGAATACTTCCGCACTTCGGAAAAGCATATAAACAACCCTCTGTCCAATTCTAAAACAGGTGTCCCATGCCCAAACGTGTTGAATCTTTTACTCCGGAAAATTATCCATTGAAGTTTCAAGAGGCAGTGCAAAAATTGTTTTTGTATCATTGGAACGTCGCCCAACCGGAGCTGAAAAAACTTGCTCTCAATTCTGATCAAGAAATGTTTTACTTTGAAGAAACTATGCTCATGCTGATGAACTGGACTAATCAATTCATTGAGCAGATAAGCGGAGTGATAAAAGAGAAGAAAATTCCTTTGCAAGATGCTTTTTTCCAGCTCATTCCGTTACGAGAGCAGGAGTTTACTTCTTCTAAATTAAGCGTACATGGATTTATTGATGCCATTTACACTTTTGGCGATGAAGTGCACATTATTGATTATAAGACCAATGCCGAGTTTGAAATTAAAGAGGGCATAAAACTGCAATTAGGGGTATACTCTTTGTTATATCATGAAAAACATGGAATTTTGCCGTCCAAAGTAGGCATCTTCTTCCTGCGGCACAAGTTAAAGATGATGAATGTAGATGAAGAATTGTTGAATTCAGCGTTGAAAGAAATAGAAGCGGTGCATGCGCATACTTCTAAGTGCGGACATATTGATGAATATCCTGCTGTGCCAAGCAGACTTTGCAAATGGGGCACGGGGCAGTGTGATTTCTATGAAGCTTGTAAGCCGTTTGGTGAGAATGGAAAGAACAATGGAAAAGGCAATGGAAAAAATTAGCCCAATCCTGCACTAGCCATGCTCATCGTAATTATCTCTCGATAAATTCCTACGTGCTCTAATACAAACGTTTCTATTAATGCTCCCAGCACTAAGAAGAGCAATCCGCCGATTAAGAGATATAAGTTGAATCCAAACACTTCAAAGAATCTATCTGAAGCAAATTCTTCCAGAATTACATCTTTAGAAATGACTGAACCGGAAATGGCGGCCAGGAAGTAAGACAAAGCTTCAGTTATCATATGCGGGAATACTACCAGCATGATTAATCCAAAATAGTATAATGGGTGGCTTCCGGAGAATGCTGCTGCTCCTTTTGCCGTCAGTCCAAAGATAGTTCCCCATACCGAGGCGTTCCAGGTAATCAAGAAGATAGCTCCATCTCCAGTAAGCAAAGCTAAGATAAAACAAGCGATTAGCACTAAGAAATTATTAGTTAACAGCTCCCAGAACAACTCTCCTGAAAAAAAGCTGGCAGAGGTGGCTTGGCCAGAAAAGCCTTGTCCATATCTGATTTCCAACTGCTCCCGAAATAAGTTATTCGTTTGCATCGTCGGCATAAACATAGTTCCGATAGCATATACCAATAGTATTCCTAAGAATAAGAAAATATAAATTCGGACTAAACCAACATCATCTTTCCACAATTCCCCAAAGGTTATCTTCTGTTCAATACTTTCCTGGCGTTCTTCCATGTCAAATATTTTGTACAATTCCGGAAGAAGCAATAATGAAGTTATCGCCACTGCTACTAATGCCGGATCTCCGGGGAACAGGATCGAGGCGATGAAGATTCCTACAATAGAATAGACTGCTCCCAGGATAAATGAATACATTCCTTTCCGTTCCAGCCAATCTTCAGGGAAAATATGTTCCAGTACCAATCTATCACCTCTTAAGCTAAGGATTATGGTTGGGTTTAAATAGCTTTTGGGAAGCTTTTTCTTACTCTGCCCTAATTCCTTTCTGTATAATTCGGTAATTAGTTCTCACTTCTGGAATATATAAGTGGTTTTTAAACTTTTTAAAGCGCACAATACTATGGGTGTACCTAAAATTGTGAACAGATTTCCACATTGTCGTGCTTTGTCACGACGTTAAATCGTATAATTCGGAAATCTGTTCTCAATTCGGAAATTAGTTCACAGTTTTTCTTGGTATACTTCTTCAGGAGTTTTATATTTTAAAGCGTGGTGTATCCTCTTCTCATTATACCATTTGATGAAGTCTTGAAAAGACTCGTCTGGATGCTTTTTCTTCCTTTTTTTCATCGTATCAAACCATTTCTCCATCTTGCCATTAGTTTGTGGATGGTTTCGACGAGAAGTGCTCACTCCAATCTGTATGCCACATATAATTTGAGATAGGCCACTGATAACGCACGTATTTACGTTGCCCTCTGCGTTTTTCGCAGGGCTCGGTTAATCTCTCTTCGTCTAAGATTCTTTGAATAATGTGCTGGGAAACTGCAAAGCCTTCTCGCTTCATGACATAGTGAATCTTTTCACTACCATAATCGTCTGCAGTTCTAATCTCAACAACTCTCTTTTCAAACTTAGAATTTATCCTAATTTTTGGTCGGCCAGGCAATTTGGCTTTGTAAGCTAACTCACCTTCATTTTTATGCTTCAAAATAAGCTTATAGACATAACGTCGGCTTATTTTTTGTATCCGTGCTATCGACGTAGCACTTCTACCTTTTCGAAATTGTTGTATTACCCACTTTCTTTTGTTTTCATTTAGTTTTGTCATATTACCTCACCTCGATTGAGGTAATATGGTGTATTAGTAAAGAAAGTGTGAACAGATTATCAAATTAAACAGCCCTAATTCCTTTCCCAAAGGTTTTTAAAGTACTTACTCTTAAATATCATCACTTAAACAATTAGGGGGGTTTAAAACATGATAAATACTTGGATTATCGTAGGAATTGTGGCTGCAGTAATTGTATTAGCTATTATTTTGATATATAACAGCTTAGTCCGATTGAGATTAAGAGTAGAAAATGCCTGGGCGCAAATTGATGTGCAATTGAAAAGGAGATATGACTTAATTCCTAATTTAATCAACACCGTTAAAGGCTATATGAAGCATGAGAAAGGAGTTCTGGAAGAAGTGACTAAAGCCAGAACTGCATTGATTACCGGCTCTACCGCAGATAAAGCTAAAGCATCTAATCAGGTAACTGAAGCATTAAAGTCTATCTTTGCCGTGGCTGAAAACTATCCTCAGCTGAAAGCTAATGAAAACTTCAAGATGCTTCAAGAGGAGTTATCGGGAACGGAATCTAAGATAGCTTATTCCAGGCAGTTTTACAATGACAGCGTGATGGATTACAATCAGGCTAAGCAGACTTTCCCCCGAAATATCTTTGCCAGCATGTTCAGCTTTCCAGTTAAAGACTTTTTTGAGACGGCTGAAGCTGAGAAAAAGAACGTCAAAGTTGATTTTAATTAATTTTTATTTCATTTTACACTATGGGAATTTACGACGAGATTTCAGCTAATAAGTGGAAGTCTTACTTGTTGGTATTGTTCTTTTTCGGGTTTGTGATAGCTCTCGGCTTGATTATCGGAGTGTATTATGGAAGCACTTATTTTGGGTTAATATTGGCGTTGATAATTGGTGTTATCTACTTCCTGTTCAGCTACTATTCCGGAGCCAGCGCCATTTTAACTATGACCGGTGCTAAAGAAGCGAAGAAACCAGAACATGCTTATCTTATCAATACGGTAGAAGGACTATCGATTGCTGCGGGTATGTCTAAACCCCCTAAAGTGTATGTGATTGACGATTCGGCCTTGAATGCTTTTGCTACCGGCAGAGATCCACAACATTCTGCCATTACCGTGACCACTGGCTTGATGCAGAAATTAAACCGGCAGGAATTAGAAGGAGTACTGGCGCATGAATTATCTCATATCAAGAATTATGATATCCGTGTGATGATGTTGGCTGCAGTAATGGTGGGTTTAACTGTCTTATTATCTGATTTCTTACTGCGCAGTTTTCTATGGGGAGGAAAAAGTAGAGATAGGGAAAGCAACCAATTAACTTTAGTTTTGAT
>JACRPH010000043.1 GCA_016214025.1 Candidatus Woesearchaeota archaeon | reverse complement strand
TCATGGTTTCCACCCCGTTTTAGAATGATAGTATTAATCCTACCACCCCTCTGCTGACTTACTTTAAGAGTATTTGTTAGTATTGCATTTATTCGCCCTTATCCTTTAAATAGATTGTAGGTGTGGAATGTATAGGTTGGATTAGACATATTGCCTGAACCCTCACGTCTCCACCACTGTTCCAGTTAAGCTTTTAAACCTGAACTTATTCTCTCTGGTAAATGGTATGGTTATTGATACTTAAGTCATTGTACTTCTTCCTTCCCGCGTACGTAGCCAATATGGCTCCGGTATTATTCAGATGGATTCCGTGGCTGAATAAGCCGGTGCATGAACGATTGCTTGGGGGGCATAAGACCTGGAGAGGGATTGTAGTAGCAACTATTATGGGTGCGATTGTATTTGCGCTTCAAAAGTATGCTTATGCCGTTGGCTTTGACAAAATTGCTTTAATAGATTATAACAACTTCTCGTGGTTGATGGGAGCGTTACTTGGGGCAGGCGCAATCTTGGGTGATGCCGTAGAAAGTTATTACAAGCGAAAGGCAGGAATTCCTCCGGGACATTCATGGATGCCGTGGGACCAATTGGATTTTGTTATCGGTGGAGTTTTACTAGGAATGATTTTGTATGTGCCACCCGCAGAAGTGGTATTGGTGCTGTTGGTTGCCAGCCCAGTGCTGCACATCGCTACTAATTATATTGGGTATCTTATTGGGGTTAATGAGAAGAAGTATTAAATGATTGAGTCTTGACGGGATAATACACTTATTAATTTACAACGTTAAACATATACTCCTATATGCTCCAGCACCAAAACGAGGCAAACGCTTAATTAAAATAGACGAGAAAAAATTCTTTCTAAGACGCCAAAACGCATAAAACTATAAAAGGCGGCCCGCTTTATCGTCTTCTAACAGGATAAAGAGGTGGCTGGGTTATGAGAAAAAATTAAAAAAACAGGAATAACCGCAGTCTCCGCACTTGATAAACTTTCTACTGCATACAATGTCACATTAAGAAACAAAAAGGTCAAAAATGAATTTGAAAAAATAGTCACACTGACAAAAGAGCAACAAACTATTATTAAAGCAGTGGATAAAAAAATCTTGAAATTAAATGTAGTGACTAAAAACTAGCAGAAATTCAGGTAATTAATAATGAAGAGAAAGGCATTGAAATAATTGTAGAGGAGTTAGTCGCACGAGGATGCACTGCTGAGAAAAATAACGGGATTTTTGACATTACTGTACTCGATCCTTTAACCGAACAGTACATCTCTTTAAGTCCAGATATTCGTTTTAAGAAAGAACCGCATTTGATGTATGCGTATTTCGAGTTTGATTCGGAGAGTGATCCCGGAAAAGGAATTGATCTCGGCGAAGGTCCATTTTATCATGAAATCATTCCTGATACAGAAGAAAACATTAGGTTGTTGGTAAATGATTATTTAGATGAAAGTGGTTATTGAGAGCATCTGTTATTGACACACACAAACAATCTGTCCAAAGTTTTATATATTATTCTGGTTTTGTTAGGGATAAAGATGTTTAATACAAAAAGAGGCAGACTTGCAGTTGGAGGAGTATTAATAGCTATATTCGTCGCACTTTCAGGAATAGTTTACTTTACTTCTGATTATCTCACCCTTGTCGGAGCAGAAACCGTCGCAGGAGAAGTTGGAATAGATGCGGCAGCACCAGAAACCAATTCCAATGATTCGTTAATCACTATCGCTATTATCGCATTCTCCGTAGTAATTGTTTTTCTCATATTCATGATATGGTTAGAATTTACTCCGCATAGCAAACTGAGAAAGAAACTCAACCGCCTCGTGCATACCGTTGACGATGAATCTACCGAAACCCTTAAAGAAGCCTATCAAGAAGTTTACAATTTATATCTGAAAGTATCCGAGAAAAACAAATCCAACTTTTATTCCCGGATAGTCCAATTGCGGGAGAAGATTGAAGCCCAGCTCAAAGCGGAGAAGAGAGTAGAAGAATTGCTACAGAAATCAGCTCAGGCTGGATTTACCGAAATGAAAACCATTTACGATGAATTATACACCCATTATCTTAAACTGCCGGCTAAGACTCAGCACAAATATTATGTCCATGTAAATCACCTAAAAGACCAGCTTGAGCGCGGAAGTAAAGGAGTTTAAGATGGGACTGATGCCTTCATTGCGCCAGAAAAAGCGGTACGTTGTTTTTGAAATTATTGCTGAGAAGAAGTTCGCTATTCAGGAAGTCAGGGCAGCCGTAGATGAAGCGTTGCGCTCATTTTTAGGGCAATTAGGAATAGGAAAAGCGGCACCCCTATTTGTAGAAGAGAAATTCGACTTTGATGCCCAGAAATTCATGCTTAAAGTTAATAATAAATTCGTGGATGAAATCAAAATGGGGGTTGCTTTATGCAAAAGTATTAAAAATAACCCTATAATTATCAAGTCAGTGATAGTATCCGGAAGCATTAAAAAAGCGGGTGAGAAGAGTAAGACTAAAACTTAATATTTGTTTAGCATCTTCGAAATCCTCGATGTCAAACTCGAAGGCGCTGTGTTCCCGTAGGGAGCAACCCCTCACGACGCGCTTGTTTCGGTAACCAAATGGATTTCGACCTGATGATGCTAAACAAATATCTTAAAATTATTGAGGTGGAAAATGGACAAGCAAATGATTGATAAGATGGGTTATGATAGAAGTATAACTATGTTTTCTCCTGACGGAAGATTATTGCAGGTAGAATACGCTAAGAAAACAGTAAAACAAGGTTCAACTGCGTTAGGGATTGCGTGCAAAGATGGGGTGGTATTAGTTTCTGATAAGAGAATTACTTCTCCACTTCTGGTTCCGGAAGCAGTTGAAAAGATGTTTAAAGTGGACGACCACATTGCCGCTACAGCTTCGGGAATTATCTCTGATGCCAGAGTATTGATTGATAGGGCGCAGTTAAAAGCCCAGCAGCATTCTGTAACTTACGATTCTAAGATAGATGTGCTGTCTATCGTCAAAGATATGTGCGACTTGAAGCAGATATGCACTCAATCAGCTGGATTAAGGCCGTTTGGAGTATCTTTATTAGTCGGAGGGGTAGAAGAAGATGGAACTATCAGATTATTCCTTACCGAGCCTTATGGGTTATATTTCCAGTACAAAGCAGCCGTTATCGGCGAGGGCGACGCTGAAATTGAGCCGATATTGCAGAAACGATATAGGGCAAATATGGCTATAGAAGAAGGCATAAAATTAGGATTGTCGCTGTTGAAAGAGTTCCTTAAGGATGATTTCAGCTTGGATAGGGTCGACGTAGCTTATGTAGACGCTAAAGAAAGAAGATATACTAAGCTTAATGGCGATGAATTGAAGAAGTACGGGAAGTGAGAGTGAAGTATGGATAAAAGTTAGAGTGATCTGAATATTCTTTTTTCATTTTTTCACCACACTTTCAAGCCGATAATTCCCCCCCCGTAACTATTATTTATAAACTACATCCATTGCTTACATGTAAGTAACATTTATATACTAGTATGATTACTTACCCCCCATGCGTGGCTTAAAGCGGGAAAGAATCTTACGGGTGCTCCTTACCGAGCCAAAACCGTTAAGCAAGAATGAACTTTCAAAAAGAGCTCAATGCACTAGGCAATGGGTTATTCTTTTTTTACGAGAACTAAAAAAAAAGAAACTGATAAAAGAAACAAAAGTAATAAATCCTACCGGCTTAATCAAATACTGGCTTTCTATCCACCAAAAACCAAAAAAGTATCGCGAATATATGATTAAAGAGCCGTTAAAAATAATTAAAACAGCAAAATTAGAACATGCTCTCACTACTTATCAAGCTGAGAACATCATTCAGCACCATCTATTTCCTTCCCGGATTGATGTTTATATCAAAGAGGAGGAGCTACAGAAATGGCACTCTCTTCTCCTAAAAGAAGGTCTCTATGGAAAAGGTAATGTTCGAATAATTCCTGTAGAAGAACACACAACTTATGAAAAACGAAAATTAAACGGACTTTTTATCGTATCATTACCGCAATTAATAATAGACCTTTTTACAGAAGGAGGGCCGGCAGCAGAAGCAGCAGAAATGCTTCTTGTCAAACTAAAACATGTACCCTGAATTTGAGACGAAAACATCGTACAAGTATCTTAAGTTAGTCATTTCAGCGCTGGAAGAACCAATCTGTATTCTCGGAGGTTGGGCTGTTTTTCTTCACGTCAACAAGAATTTCCAAAATGCACAAGGGCGGCCTTACATCGGAAGCAGAGACATTGATCTTGGTTTTCATCTTGATAAAGATGCAACCGGCGAAAATTAAAGATTTGTGTGATATTTTTGCACTGTTATGGTATTCTCATGAAAAGCCCCCAGAACTACGTGAGAAAGTAATTCAGTTTCTCTCTTTCAAAAACATACAAGAAATAATTGCCTCCATTGATGAGTCAGATTATCAAAAAGCTGGCGTTCAATTAAACCATACCGCTTCAGAAATAAAAAGAGTAGTTGAAATATTGGGGTGATATCTTTTTCCCTCGTAAATAGTTCAAAAAGTAAAAGATTAACCCTTTCTCCATTTCCCACCGCAACCTTTTAAAAGTAGCCCTCAATTCTAAGTAAAAGTGAAAAAACAAAGGTGAGCACATAGTGTAAGTGTATGATAAAAATAAAAATATAAAGCGTGTTCACGGAGAAAAAATAAAATGAGTAATATAATCGCGCGTGAGCGGGATATTGTAATCCCTGGAGAAGCGCTTGCCGAAGGGATGGATTTTCTTCCCGGCGAGAACACTTATCGGGAAAGTGATAAGATTTACTCCAAAGCATTAGGCTTGGTGGGGATTTCTGGAAGGGTAATCAAAATAACGCCTTTGTCCGGGCCCTATGTTCCTAAGATTGGGGATAAAATCATCGGAAAAGTTACTGACATCGCCATGGTCGGATGGCGCATAGATACCGGCACAGCTTATTCGGCTATGCTTAATGTTAAAGATGCTACTACCCGATTTGTCCGCAAAGAAGAAGATTTGAGCAAGATAATTGGGATCGGAGATTATGTAATGGTAAAGATAATTAATGTAACTTCTCAAAATTTGATCGACTTGACTATGAAAGAGCCGGGATTGTTTAAAGTATCCGGCGGCAGAGTTATCAAGATCAATAACCAGAAAGTGCCTAGAGTTATCGGCAAGCAGGGCAGTATGATAACTTTGATAAAGAATAAAACCAACTGCGACATTACCGTGGGGCAGAATGGAGTTATCTGGGTGAAAGGAACTCCGGAAAATGAAATGTTAACCGTGCGCGCCATAAAACTTATCGAAGAAAAAGCGCATCAGGAAGGCTTAACTGAAAAGATAGAGAAGTTCTTGAATGATAATGCTGTTCCTGGAACTGTAACTCATCCAGCAACCAGTTCTGCAACCAGTTCTGTTAACAGCTCAGAAGAAGGAGAGATGAATTAAAATGGCTTACACTAAACGCGTAGACGGAAGAAAATTTGACGAGCTCAGGCCAATTGAAGCCAAAGCAGGAGTAATTCCTAATGCCGATGGCTCAGCTTACTTCAAGCAGGGAAATACTATTGCTTATGCCGCAGTATATGGGCCTAGGGAAATGTTTCCTAAGTTCAAGCAGAATCCCAAAAAGGGAATCTTGCGCTGCTTCTACAGCATGATGCCTTTTTCCGGTTCGGGCGAGAGAATCAGGCCAGGCGGGAATAGGCGTTCGCAGGAAATTTCTATGGTAATGATGAATGCATTAGATTCGATGGTAGACCTTTCTGCTTTCCCTAATGCCGTGGTCGACATCTTTGTAGATTTGCCTCAAACTGATGCCGGAACCCGATGCGTTGCTATTTGTGCCGCCGGAATTGCCTTAGCCGATGCCGGCATTCCCATGAAAGACATTATCAGTTCCGTAGCAGTAGGACAAGTTGACGGCACGGTGGTGGCTGACCTGAATTACAATGAAGAAGCTTATCCGGCCATCGTGTCTGATATTCCAGTAGCCATGACCCATAATGGAAAACAGATAACGCTGCTGCAAATGGACGGCGAGATATCCAAAGCAGACTTAATGAAAGCGCTGGAGATGGCTAAAATTGCCACTGAAAAGATTTACGAGCTCCAAAAGAAAGCGCTCAAAGAAAAATTTACCCAAGAATAAATGGAGAAGAAGTGAATTAACATGATAATTAACAAAGAAACTATATCTCAATTGGCCAGCCAGGGAAAACGGCTGGATGGAAGAGGATTGCTGGATTACCGCGATCCGATTAAAGTAGACCTGAACATTTCCTGGACTGCGGAAGGTTCAGCTAAAGTGCAGATAGGAAACACTGTAGTAATGGCGGGAGTTAAAATGGCTATTGAAAAGCCTTATAACGACACACCTGACGAAGGAGGCATTTCAGTTAATGCTGAATTACTGCCCTTGTCCAGCCCCGAATACGAACCGGGCCCGCCGGGAATTAAAGCAGTGGAATTGGCCCGAGTAACGGATAGAGGAATCAGGGAGTCTAAAGCCATTGATGTGAAGAAGCTATGCATAACTCCGGGAGAAAAAGCCTGGTTTGTTACCATCGACTTAATAACCATCAATGATTCAGGAAATCTGTTTGACGCGTGTGCCTTAGCGGCGTTAGCAGCGCTAAAATCAGCCCAGTTCCCTAAAGTTGATCCTGCTACCGGAGCAATTGATTATCACACTAAAACCGGCGAGAAATTGCCGCTATTAAAAGAGCCTGTAGTGGTTACCGTGTACAAGATAAATGGCAGTTTTATGGTAGATCCCAATCATGAAGAGGAAGGAGCTTATGATGCCCGTTTATCCGTTGCTTCTGATGAGCGCGGAATAATTTCGGCGCTGCAGAAAGGCGGTGCTGAGCCGTTATCCTTAGAAGAGATTTCCCAGATGGTGGACATCGCTTTGGATAAGGCCAAATTCCTGCGTAAAGTTTTAAATAGCGAATTAAACATGCGGGATTAAAATGAAAAAACCACAAACTCACCAGCATACTTCAGTTGAAGAGGGAACGATTGATTACACTAAATTTGAGAAAGCCAGAATGGTCGGCTCCAGAGCATTGCAGCTGTCCATGGGCGCTCCATTTCTGGTGAAAGTATCTCCGGAAGAGCTGGAAAAGATACGCTATGACCCCATTGAGATTGCTCTTAAAGAATTTGCTGAAGGGGTGATTCCCATTACGGTAAGGCGTCCGGGGGAGTGGAAGAAGTAGGTTTTGATTTGTTTAGATGATTTCTGACCAGATAACTTTAGAAAAACTGGAAAAATATTTCTCTATCACTAAAGAAGCTTTAGAAAAAGCGAGAAAAGCTCTGGATGAGAAAAGAAAGAAAGAAGCAGAAGATTTCTTAGACATGGCTTCACGATATTATTCTGACGCTAAATTCTTCCGGGAGAAAAAGAACGATTATGTCCTGGCTTTTGCGGCATTGAACTATGCCCATGGCTGGTTAGATGCGGGGGCAAGAATTGGGCTGTTTAAAGTGAAAGATTCAAGATTATTCACAGTAGACGATTAAAGTTAAAGTGGTTGTAAGCGGTTAAGTTTTTAAAGAAGCTATTGTTTTACAGTTTCTGTTGGGCCAGTGGCGTAATCCGGTAGCGTTCTCCCATGGCATGGGAGCAGTCCGAGTTCAAAGTCTGGTTGCGGTTATTGTAATCAGAGCGAAAGTCTCGGCTGGTCCAGCTTTTATATTTACATCTTTTTCTGAAGAAAGTTTTAAATATTCCACCCCTTTTAAGTTAATGATGAATTACAAAAAGTTCTCAGCTTGGGATTACATTGCGTGGGGTATTTTGGTTTTTATTGTTCTGTGGCTAATACTTAAAGTTGTGGGAGTAATCAACACCCCATTATGGTTAGAGTATAGCCCGCTTTTTGGAGCAGTTTATTTAGCAGGCTGGGCTATGAGTAAGCTGGATCGCGTCACCGATGACATTAAAGAAGTAAAAGATGAAATTAAATCTTCAAAAGATGAAATTCTTTTCGTAAAGACAGAAGTAGAAAATATCAAAGAAAAATGCTCGCAGTTTGACTGCCAAAGATAGGCAAAATTCTTTATTCACATTATTAAAACAAAATGGGGCTGCGAAGATTTGAATTCCGTAAATCCAGTCCCTTGCTGAATTTTCTCCGGCCTTACCCACCCCAAGGGTAAATCCTACCAAGCTAGACTACAGCCCCATAAGATGAAAAAATAAACTGCTACTTTATATAAGTTGTTGATAATTTGGCTCTGTCCTAAATGTAGGTTAGCAGCATCAGGTCGAGCCCTTTCGAACTTACCATCAGGCTGCCAAGGGGGATGCCCCCTACGGGGAACGGCAGCTTTCAGCCACTACAGCAAAGGGCGAGAAGCTGCTAACCCGAGCCGAGAACGAGATTTAGGACAGAGCCTGATAATTCCAGAAAATCATTATGTTGAACGAAATGGGTAAAACCCTGCACTTTAGTGCGTCGTTCAACATTAGAAAATCGCACGATAAAAACTCCCCGCTTTAGCTGGGTGATTAGTGCGATTTTCTTTATTAATAGTAATGTTTTTATAATATCCTCCAATTTTAAATAGTCATCATGGAAGATTATACTGCATTAGAACATAAACTCAGAACTTATACGCACTCCACAGATAATAAAATTCTCACTCGAGAGGAAGAGAGAGAAATATTTGAATACCTAAGAGGATTGCAGAAAGAAATGCTGGGAGAAGTAGTTTCTTTTGATGGAACTATCCTGCGCGAAGCATTGGGGAGATATGCACGTGTAGAAGAGTACTTCAGCCGAGAACAAATAGGTGATTGGGATTATTGGAACAAAAATGTAGGCTCTGTTCGTAAGCCATTATATCAGCAATACCTAAAAAAAGAAAAGAGACTGAAAGGCAAAGAAACTCTGCGGGCGCAGCATAAGTTTGTAGAATGGTATCGCCAGAATTTATCCCGAGAATGTTTTGCAGAAATCTGCAGCTTGTACCTTGTAGGTTTAGAAAAAGCTCCCAATTTCAATGGTGAGAAGAAAGAGAAGCAGGAACGTTTTAGAAGGAGTGCCTCAAAAGTAGATGAAGTGTATTCTACCATTCTTCTCTTCAATCAGGGCTTGGTGAAAGCAACGTATCATGAGTTATTTCCAATGGTTCGCATCTGTCTCTCTGATGGCATAGCCGAGGAAGAAGTATTGCAAGGCGGGAATATGGGGTTAGTTACAGCCATAGACAAGTTTGATCATCTTCGAGGGAATAAATTTTCTACATATGCTAGATGGTGGGTGCTCAGCGGCATAAAACGGGTTTTATTGAACAGTTTCGAATCTTTTAAAGCTCTGTCTAATTATTACAGAAATCATCGTGAAGGGGAAGAAAAGCAGCTATCACCGGAACAATTAGAAGAATTTCGTGCTCTTAACGCTTTTTTACACACCGTTTCGTTAAATGCCCCGGTGAAGAAAGGCGAAGATCCCAATAGAACCCTGGAAGATGTTTTGAAAGATCAAAATTCCCTCAGCGCAGAGGAACTAACCTTTACTGCTGAACTCCCCAGATTTATGGAGGAAGTGCTTTCTAAAGCAGTTTCACCTACAGAGAAAGATGTCCTAAACAGAATTTATGGCTTAGGGGGTGGAGAAGAGCAGACCGGGGTGGATGTCAGCGAGAGCTACAACTGTTCCGGAAGCAGGATACGGCAGATTCATGCTAAAGCTATTAAAAAACTAAGAAGATATTTCCAGAAAAAAGAGCTTTGTGATATGTTGAGTTGCAAATAAATTCATGCAAAGCGTTCATATTAACCTACATTTACAACCGAATAACCATAATCTAACATATAAACTCCATCATCACAATCTTTTTAAGAAGAGGGCTATCACAACTCACTGGTCTCAAAACGGGGTGGTGAGGGAATTGGGTTGGTTATTTTTATCTTAGCTATGAGGGTGGCTAAGAGTAGATATTCCAATTCCCGCCACTTCTTTTTTCAAAAAAGCAGGTGATGCGGAAATGTTGTCGTCGATTAAAGTAAGTAATGAACTGTTTTGGGTTGGTGATGTCTATGGTGTATGAGATTGGATTAGTTTCTACGCACGGGACGGGGAAAACTACGTTGGCGTATGATATTGCCGCAGAACTGAAGAAGAAAAATTTGACTATTAGGGTAGTTGCTGAATTAGCTACTGTAGCACGAGAGCGGGCAATCCCCATTGACCAGAAGACTACTTTAGAAGCACAAGCTTGGATTCTTCACCGCCAATGCGCGGCGGAATTAGAAGCAAAAATTTACAATTACGATGTAACTATCTGCGACCGAACTGTATTAGATAATTATTGTTATCTGGAAAAAGCCGTAGGAGCCAGGCAGGAATATCGCCGGATGGCACTAGAGCATTATGCTGCTCACCCTTACGACCGGTTATTCTATCTTCCTGTAGTCGGAAAATTCAGCTCCAAGAAAAGAGATCCAGATCAGGAATTCCAGAGAGCAATTGACCAGAGGATTGTTGCGTTTCTGGCTGAGCACAATATTGAATATATCACTCTTCCACCAGAGAGAAGGAAATGGAAGTCTTTAGTAGTACAATATACTTTGAAAGACCTAAGAGAGATAGAGAAAAAGAAAGAGCAAGAACGGCGAGCAGGTATGAAAAAGTGGGCGGGGTCTTTGCCCGAGGCCTAAATAAACCACATTAACGATAGCAATCTATACTCGATGACATAAATTTTTATACAAAAGAGTATGTCATCTCCTAATATACTGAAGGTGATAAATAATCGAACTTAATTGTTATCACCTTCATATATAGTGGCGGCAATTATTGGTTTGAATATTATTCACCGCCACTATAAGTAAGTGACATTTTGTACAAAAACTAATAGTCACTTACTATAAATCAAAATGGCCGACTACGTAATCCTCATCGCCGGAAATATCTGTGCGGGAAAAACTGAATTTGTAAAATTTGTTGAAGAGAAAGCTGCAACTTTCAACAAATTGGTTGACGAGCACGAACAGACGCATGTGGTGAAAGAGTTCATCGACCCTGCTGCTTTGGATTTATTCTATCGCAACCGGAAAGAATACAGCTGGCTGTTTGAGGAAAGCTGCCTCAATGGAAGAATTGCCCGCCACCTTACTTCTAAACACAAATCTGGAGTACAGGTATTTGATCGGGGAATGATTGAAGGCTCAGAGACATTTGCCCGGAATTCGTATGAAGAAGGCTATCTTTCCTAGAGCGATTACCAAAGTTATCTTAACCATCTCCGGCGGGGATTAGACGTCCTGGATCGCACTCAGCAAGCTTCATGGCTGGAGCAGTTAATCGTCCATTTCGAAGTTAGAGACGTAAAGCTTCTTCAAGAGCGAAAAATGAAGCGCGATACCAAAGGGGAAAACATTCCCGTAGGATACCTTCAGAGAATAAACGACCTTTACTCGGAAATGTTTGATAACATCGCTTCAGTATATTCCGCTTACGGCGTAACTGCGCCAAAAGTAATTAAAATAGACGCTTCAGTTGATTTTAATGAAGACAAAGGATATCATGAACGAGTGTTTGATTTAATAAAAAAAACAATGGGAGAAGCTAAAAGTGGTAATAGCAGCAATTAATGATGACAAACTGATAGAGGTAGTGTCTGCAGTTCAGCAAGAAATTTGCAGCATATCTTCTGAAGAAGCACTAAGACAAGTGTGGAATGAAAAAGAAGAGCTGGAAGAACTTCTGAGAAAACATAGGCCCACATTAATGGTGGGGGGAAATATTGGATTTGGCAAAACTACTGTAGCCAGTATTATTGGGACTTATGGGAAAATTAAAGAGATAAGAGAGCCTGTCGAGACTAATCCTCTATTAGATTTATACTATTCAAACATGTGGGAATATAATGAGCGCATGCAATTAGATGCGATGAATACGCGATTATATGATATCATACTCACCCAGCAAAAATATCCCAATCAGCCATTAATCTTTGATAGAACCCACTACGAGGATCTTTACATATTCTGCGAAACGCTTACTGCCGCGGGGATAATGAAAGAAAGCCAAAAGAAATTCTGTGATTGGTATTTTAAGATGAAGCTCAATCAATTGGAATGCAGGCATAAAGTTCGTTTAGCTCCAGACATGATTATTTTTTTGCAGGGGGATATAGAAACAGGATGGAAACGCATTCATAGCAGAGATAGGCCCATGGAAGTACGAAAAGATGCTGGTAAAGGCGTAGGATTAACTCCTGAATTTTATGCCAGCTTGCATAGCCAATACGAAACCTTTCCCAAAAGAGTAAGAGAAATCTATAAAGGGCACATCCTCACTCTTCCTCAAGACACGGTAGAAGTGGCTGATGCTACCAACAGCAAAGGGCAGTTGTATGTAGTGAAAAGTGTAAAAGAGGCGCTAAAAGTGGTGTATGAGTAAATCCACTTCAAATTCACACAAATCTTTAAAAATAATCGCCAATTCAGCCTTATAGATTGGTCCCGTAGCTTAGCTTGGTAGAGCGCTGCTCTGATAAGGCAGAGGCCCCGCGTTCAAAGCCGGCTGCGGCACAGTATCCATAACATCCGCTGCCGGGAGAAAGTCGCGGCGGGACCAGTTTTTCAATTTCTGACCAAAACTTAATAAATTACTTCTGTTTATTAATGATTGGTGATGCTAAATGGAATGTGTTCAAATGGTTAATATGGAAGATTGTATACGGAAGATAAATCGAGTAGAGCAGATGCTGGAAGAACTTAAAAGCAGCTTGACTTTATTTGACAAAGAATTACATTTAAGTATTGAACGGGGGGAAAAGGACATTGCCGAAGGCAGGGTTACTGTATGTAAGACAGAAGATGACTTAAACGCTTTCTTTGCCTCGGTTTAAAATGTACGAAGCAGTATTCTCCGAGGAGTTTAAATCACAACTCACTAAACTAAAGAAAAAAGACCCGGTGATGTATGCTAGAACAGAGAAAAAGATAAAAGATCTCTTATTAGAGCCGATGCATGTCAAACATCTTCGTAATGTCTTAAAAGGAGAGCAGAGGGTACATCTGGGCTCATTTGTGCTGCGTTTTCAATTAGAGGAGAATAGATTGTATTTCATTACGTTCAAACATCACGATGAAGCATACTAAAAAAGTCGCGGCGGAACCAGTTTTTATTTTGACTTTGTTTTACACCATATTCACAGTTATATATTCTCCTGTCTCTATTCTCTCGTCACTAAATCTTTAAATACCAGCCACTATTCTGAAATGCTGATATAATAGTAAATCGGAACGAATATTATCGGAACGAATATTAATAGTAAATCAAAACAAATTGATATAATCAATAAAACAAAGTCAACAGGGGGTGTTGGTAATGAAAAAAGTCGTGATAAGTATCGCCATACTGGCTATGGTTCTGTTTGTAGTGGGCTGTTTGGATTATAAAGCCTATGACGTGAAAACGAATGAGTCGGTGGTAGATGAAAGTGCTATCCAGAAAGAGATCGCAGATATTGAAAAGCAGATAACTGAAGAGGGTAATGCTTCCGCTGCTGTAACAGAAGAAGGTAAGCCCATAGTTGAAGCGCCTAAGGCGGAGAATGAATCTGCTCCGGCAGAAGTTCCTAAAGTAGAAGAGGAAGCTAAGCCTGTAGAGGTAGTACTGCCAAAATTAAGTGAGAATGAAACCTCTGCTCCCAAAGAAACTCCTGAAGAAGCAGGAAACCTGCAAATTATCAAAGTTAAAGAAAACCAGCTGGCAAAATTAAACCTGAAGCTTAACGATCCGGATAAAGATAAGATAGAATTCGCTTTCAGCAAGCCTTTCAATAAAGCTGGTGAATGGAAAACTAATTACGGCGATGCGGGAGAATATGTAGTTACCATTACCGCTACTGACGGCAAATTAACCACTGAAAAGAAAGTTAAAGTAGTGGTGGAAAGGGTTAATGTTGCTCCCATCATCGATAATATAAAAGATTTGGCATTTAAAGAAGGAGATATTATTAAGTATACTCCGATTGTAACTGATCCAAATAAAGATCCTTTAACCATAACTGTGTCTGAACCTTTAAGCGGCGGTTCGTGGACTACTGACCACAAGAGTTCTGGTGAATACTTAATCAAAATCAGCGCCAGCGATGGTGAGATGAAAACTGATAAATCATTCAAGCTTACGGTTAAAGACGTAAATCTGCCTCCGGTAGTAAGCGGGCTTAAAGATCTTATGGTAAAAGAAGGAGAATTAATCAAGTTGGAGCCGGTAATTACCGATTTGGATGGAGATCAGGGCGGGAATCTGACCGTAACTTACTCCAAACCGATTGGCAAAGACGGAACTTGGCTAACTAAATACACCGACCACGGAGCATATGAAGTTAATGTTACGGTAGATGATGGCAGAGGAGCAGTCATCAGTAAATTGATTAAGATCACCGTCAGTGACGTGAATATGCCTCCAACCATTGATGACATTGCTTTGGTGATTAAGTAGGCCAAGGGGTTTTGTTTTATTTTTTAAATCAATTTTTATATAATAGTACCTTTTAGAACATGGCAGCCAAGAAAACATTGATGGGATTAATTCTAATAATGGTTCTGTTAGCTGCCCTGAGCTTAGCTGAAGTAAAAACGTTCAAAGTTAAAGAGATGGACTTGGTTAAGATAATCCCAGAAGCAACCGACTTAGATCAGGATGCCGTAACTTATTATTATTCTTTCCCTTTGAATGAAAAAGGGGAATGGCAGACCGCTTACGGTGATGCCGGGGAGTATTATCTGAACATTACTGCTTCGGATGGGAAGAGCGAAGAAGTGCAGAGGATAAAGTTAATAGTAGATAAAGTCAATCGCGCTCCCATAATCGTGGAAAAGAAACTAGTGATTAAAGAAACCCAAACTATTGATTTAAAAAATATTATTAAAGATCCTGATGGAGATCCTTTGGTCTACTCGTTTAATCCTCCGTTTGACCAGAGCGGAATATGGAAGACTAAATTTGGTGACGCCCAGACTTTCCTGACCAATTTTGTAGTAAGCGATGGTGCAGCTACCATTAATGGCCGGGTGGAGATAGAAGTCCAATCTACTAATCAGCCGCCTCAAATCACCGGTTCTTTCTCTGAAGATAAAATAATTTCCTTAAAAGAAGGAGAAACATTAGAGTTTTATGTCGAAGCTGAAGACCCGGAAGAAGGAAAATTGACTTACTCTTGGAGCTTAGATGGGACAGCAGTTGAAACTGGGGCGCAAGGAAAGATAAATTTTGATTTTAATTCATCGGGAGAACATATTCTTGCAGTAACCATTGATGATGGTGTAGTCCCAATTAGCAAAGACTGGAAGATTGTAGTAGAAGATGTAAAGCGCATTCCTGAGTTTGGTGCGCTTCTTCCGAT
>JACRPH010000079.1 GCA_016214025.1 Candidatus Woesearchaeota archaeon | reverse complement strand
CAGTGAGGATAAATTATGATTGGCAGGAGAAATTGCATTGTAAATTTGATTTTTCATCCGCGCTGGATATACTCTTGGGGGCGCTCAAAGCTAAATTCCAAGGAATGAACTAAACAATTCCGCACTTTTCTCCATAGTCCCTTAAACCGAAAGCTTTTTATTCTTTTTTTGTTTTTCTTGGGTTATTCAACTAAACGAGGTAATAAACTATGAAAACAATTTATTTAAAGATGGTTGCAGTAATGATGGTTCTAGCGTTGGCTTTGCTAGTTGTAAGCTGTAAATCTGCATCTGATACTGACACTGCTAAAACCGCAGCCAGCTCAGAAGAAGTACAAGTTTCTGAAGGCTTGGGTGAAGTAGACGATTTAGAACAGTTAGATAAGGAATTAAGTGAAATTGATGATGCCGGGATAGATGACCTGCAGATAGAGTGATTGTTTAACTTCTATTATTTTTTACTCATCCTTTCAATCTCTGTACTCGTCGTCGCCTGCTCTGCTTTCTTATCTTCCCGGAAGCGTATGAATCTTGGAAACCTTAATGCTAATCCCGAGGCGCAAGTATGTATGGGGCTGTTAGTCAGCTCTGCCCCCATCACTTCTACTACAATTCTCGGCTCAAACCACACTTCCGGCTCCATCTCTTTCTTCACGTTTACGCGAGCCGGTCTTCGTTCTACTTTATGCTTAGCCAACTTTTTAGGTAGTTCTTCTAACAATTCGTCCGTCAATCCTGTGCCTAATTTACATAAAGTTTCAAACGTATCCTCTTTCTCATTATAAGCCGCGCATAATAATGCTCCGTAGGTTCCGGAACGTTTGCCTTTGCCATGATATGCGCCAATAACCACCAAATCAAACGTGTCTACCATTTCCGTAACATATTCTTTTTTCCACTTAATCCAATTCCATCCCCGGGAGCCGGCTTGGTATTCAGAATCTTCTGCCCGTGATTTTACAATAACTCCTTCATAACCGGCTTTGAGCATCTTGTGGAAGAAATCTTCCAATTCATCGATATTTTCCGTATTTATTTTTTCAGTGGGAACAATAAACTCATTCTTCTTCAGGAGCTTCTCCAACTGTGCCGAGCGCTGGCAATACGGCTGATGCAGGAACGATTTCCCGTTGAGATAAAGCAAGTCAAACACTTTCAGCTGCACTGGCACTTTTTTAGTGTATTCCTCTATCTCGGTTTTTCTCTTGCGCTGCATTAACGTCTGGAATGGAAGCGGATGTCCGTTCTTGTCCACGGCAATAACTTCTCCTTCAAGCACAAATTCATCGGCATGGAAATATTTACCTAACCATTCCACTAAATCTGGAAATTGCGCCGTTATATTTTCTAATCTTCGCGAGAAAAGAGTTATCTTTCCTTTCTTATTTTTATGCGCCTGCACCCTTTCTCCATCATATTTCGCTTCTACCGTAAATTCTCCTGGAATTTTATCAGAGATTTCGTGCAATTCATCTACTCTCTGCGCCAGCATCATCTTTATGGGCGTACCGACATGAATATCAATCTTTTCAATCGCTTTAATTCCATGTTTAGCTAAAGTCTCAGCAATAATTCCCACGTCCGGGCAGATGTTGTACGCTTTCTCCAGAATTTCTTTGCTCTCTTTGTTTCCAGTAAAGGCAATGGATAACGCATCCAACACCGTCATATCTCCTACACCCATCCGCAACGTTCCTAAAGCAATCCGGGTGATGTATTTAGCTCCTTGAGGAGAAGATTTTTGCAGCATCGTAGCGAGAAGGTTCTGTTTGGAATCCTGTGAGCCGGTTCCGATAGAGCCAGCCATCTTATGCAGTGTTTCAAACAATTCTTTAACCGTTAATTTTTCTAATGGGATTAACGTCTGCGGTTTCTTCTGCAATACTTTCTCTGCTACTAGCCCTGCATCACCTAATTCCTGCATCAATTTGCTGACTTTGGATTGGTCTACGGCTCCAGCAATGGCTATTGCTTTCAATACTGATTTATCGGCCATGCCCATTACCACATCATCATTATCAGAAGCGAGCTGCCCTAAGGTAAGATAAGATATAACGGCGATATCTTCCGCAGGAACGGTTTTAAAGAATTCAGACAGAATTTCTCTCATCTTATTTCCTGAAGACGTTTTCTCCAGTTCTGCGTACAGTTCGGCTAGTTGGTGGAAGTGCATTATGGTTTGGTGTAATCTAAGGGTTTATTTAAAGATTACCTCTAAAAACTAAGATTGCTTCATCCTCCGCCCTGCTGCAGCCCCCACAGCTTTCTATACAATCCTTTCGGCTTCTGCAGCAGCTGTTCATGGGTCCCCTGCTCTACTATTCTGCCTTGGTCCAATACCACAATCTTATCCGCATTCATGATGGTAGATAAGCGATGCGCAATCATTATGGTAGTACGGCCTTGCTTCAGCACCTCCAGCTCGTTCTGGATGTCTTTTTCGGTCTCTGAATCAAGCGAGGAAGTAGCTTCGTCTAGTATCAACAGCTTTTTATTCGCCAGCAAGGCTCGGGCAATAGACACCCTCTGCTTCTCTCCTCCGGATAACTTAACTCCTCTCTCGCCTATCTGCGTCTGCTCTTTCTGCGGCAGCCGTTCCACTAATTGGTCCAGATGAGCCATCCTGATCGCTTCCATTACTTCTGTCTTGCCTGCACGAGGATTGGCATAAGCCACATTAAAATAGATGGAATTATTGAACAATATCGGCTCTTGAGGCACGACGCTCATGCTTTCCCTAAGAGATCTCTGCGTAACTTCATTAATATCCTGCCCATCAAGGTAAATATTTCCGGAACTAACTTCAAACAAGCGGTACAGCAGCTTAACTACAGTAGTCTTTCCGCTTCCGGAAGGGCCGACTAGGGCAACTTTAGTATTCGGCTTAACATCTAAACTAAACTCATGCAATAATGCTTCTTCGTCGTGCTTAGGCTTTTTCCATTCTTTAGGGTACGAGAATGATACCTGGTCAAAGATGATCCCTCCTTTAGTTACTTTCAGTTCAGTGGCATGCTCAATATCTTTAACTTCATTGCTCTCTTTATATAAGTTGAACAAATCGCTTACATCCACGCTGCTTCTCACAAAATTACGATAGCCGTGCATCAGGTTGTATAACATGGGAATCATGCTTAAAGTTGCAGTATACATCAGTGTAACACTTCCTAAAGTTAGCCTGCCCTCTTTAAACCCGCTAAAACTAAAGTAAATGATAGCTCCCATTCCCAACCCCAATATGGTTACTTCAACCAGGCTCGTCCACGAAAAAATATTCCAGTATCTCTGGCGGGATTCTTTCAGATGCGAAGATAACCGGGCAAAATAGTTAAATGTTAATCTTTCTTTAGCAAAGTACTTCACCGTTTCGATATTAAGAAAAATATCGCTCAGATTGTGCTTTAGATTGTCATCATTCTCATTGGCTTCTTCCTGCGGCTCTTTTTGGATATGAGTAGCAATGGCTCCGGCTAACACAAATACCACGCACATTAATAATAATGCCATCGAGGTAGCAAAGTCAAAATAAATAATTACTCCCACGGAAAGGGCCAGCTGCACCACTACCGGAATAAAATTAAACAAAACCGAATCGGCAAAAGGCTCCACTTGATGCACTCCACGCGTGAACTGTGATATCAATGAGCCGGTGCGCTTGTTCACATGGAAACGATAAGATAGATTAATTACATGCCAGAACGATTTCTGCTCAATGTCGCTCATGATATTAGCTTCCAAATAATTTATTTTTCTCAGCCTTAAAAACCATAATATGGCATCAACTAGCCTAAACCCAATTAGTGCTAGAACTACTGCCACTACCGCCCACATAAATGACTCACCTGAAATTCCGCCTCCGGAGAATAACATAGCTTTATCTACAATATACTTAAACAGCAATTTGTCAGCAAAATGAACCGTTTCCCCAATGATAATTATTCCAATTAACGTGTACAATGCTAATTTGTATTTCCTTACAAAACTCCACAGTACTTTCAGCGTGTACTTCATATCCAATTTGTATCTCGTTTTATTTCTAGGTTGAGGCGACATAATCTGTTCAAAACGCAACAAAGTTTATAAAATTATGTTGTAATTGGATGTGCATAGGAAATGATCACCTCCCAACAGATGCGGGAACTGGAAGAATATGCTTTGTCTAAAGATATTTCTATTGCTGAACTGATGGAAAATGCGGGAAAAGGAGTATTTCGCGCTATTAGGGAAAAATATGAATTGACCAACCAGCGCGTGGCAGTGTTCTGCGGAACCGGCAACAATGGCGGAGATGGTTTAGTTGTGGCAAGATATTTCCACGAGAAAAAATTTCCCGTAATTGTGCTGTTATTAGGGCTCAAAGATAGCCTCAGCGATGAATCTCTGGAAAATTACGACAAGCTCAAGAAACAGGTTAACATCTTGTGCCTCTCTACTAAAGAAGAATTGAGTAAATTTCATTTCCAGCGCCATCACCAGCTGCTGTTAATTGACGCGATGTTAGGAATTGGAGTTAAAGGGATAGTGCGTGAGCCGATAGCTTCTGCCATTGACCTATTCAATTCTGTCTCCGGAATAAAAGTAGCAGTAGACCTGCCTTCGGGATTGAATGCAGACACTGGAGAAATAATGGGGAAGATGTGCGAATGTGATTTTATTGTGACGTTTCATGAGCTCAAAGCAGGGTTGGAGAAATTTCAGGAGAAGGTTAGAATAGTAGATATTGGGATACCGAAGGGATGATTTTTGGTATAGGCACCCAGAACAACCAAATCTGTCACAATTTGGCCATTTAATCAAATAGAATGAATAAATTTGTAAACTTTTGTCCATTACAACAAACAAAATGAACAAAATCAAAGAATGGTTTGGACTAAAAGGGAAAATAAAATATCTTCCTTTGTGGAAATGGCTCCTGCAAGAAAAGATTAATTAATACAATGGAAATCAAAAATCTGCTCCAACTCGGCTTCACTGAAAACGAAGCTAAAGTTTATCTCGCACTTCTAGAAGCCGGGCTCTCCACCATCACTAAAATAATCTCTAAAACCAACCTGCATAAACAAATAATTTACGACAATCTCCAGCGCTTGACTGCCAAAGGCCTGGTTTCTTATGTGATCCAATCCAACCGCAAATATTTTCAGGCAGTTTCTCCGGAAAAGATTAAAGATATCTTAGAAGAGCAGAAGAAAGAACTGGAATCCAAAGAAAACTTACTAAAGGAAATTCTTCCCCAGCTCTTAGCCAGAAAAGAAGAAAGCAAACCACAATCCCTGGCTACCATCTATTACGGCAAGAAAGGCCTTAAATCCATCTTAGAAGAAATTCTCACCCAGAAAGAAGAGGTCCTGAGTTTTGGGGCAGAGGGAAAATTCAGGCAGATCTTCGGCCCCTATTGGGAGAATTACAATCGGAGAAGAGAAAAACTAAAAGTAAAAATCAAAGTCATCTGGAATGAGAAGCTGAAAGGCAAAAGGGAGAACCTTCTTTATCTTGATGCCAAATACATTCCCAAAGAATTTGATAATCCGGCTTCAACTATGATTTATGGAGATAAGACTGCCATCATTCTCTGGGAAGAGATACCTTTTGCGGTACTGATCGAAAGCGCCAAGATCGCCAGAAGTTATCGTAATACTTTTGAATTATTATGGAAAGCGTCCCGAAAGTAATTTAAACCAACCCCTTAATTTAACTATAAAATGCTCCAACCCGTACTTTACACCATTATCAGCGTAATCTTAGTTTCATTAGTCTCGCTTATAGGGGTGGTATCGCTATTCTTTAAGCAGGAAAAGCTGAACCGCATTCTTACCTTGCTGGTGAGCCTTTCTGCCGGCTCGCTTCTCGGAGGAGCATTCTTCCACCTGCTTCCGGAAGTCGTAGAGCAAAAGGGATTTCCTCTAGCGGTCCCTCTTTCTATTATTGGAGGAATACTGCTGTTTTTTGCGGTAGAAAAGTTCATCCACTGGCGGCACTGCCATTATTCTACTACGGACAGCCATCCGCACCATCTGGCGCTCATGAACTTAGTTGGAGACGCCGTACATAATTTTTTAGATGGGATGATAATTGCTGCCAGCTACCTTGCCAGCATACCTGCGGGGATTGCTACTACTATTGCAGTATTGGTGCATGAGGTTCCGCAGGAAATCGGTGACTTTGGGGTATTATTATATTCAGGATGGTCCAAATCCAAAGCGTTAATGTTTAATTTCTTCTCGGCACTAATTGCCGTAGTGGGAGCAGTAGTGGGATTAATATTAGGAACGAGTTCGGAATCATTTGTAGCTTTAATTTTGCCTCTGGCTGCCGGTGGCTTCATTTACATTGCTGGAACGGATTTGATGCCGGAACTGCATAAAAGCTGCTATAATAAAGAAACGTTCTGGAAAGAATCATTATGGCCCTTTCTGGCGATGGTAGTAGGAATAGGATTGATGCTGGCATTGACACTGGTGGAGTAGGTGTAGTCACAACGTCAGATAATTCGCTGCCCATAACATTCCTCTATCTGCAGTATAGAACGGCGTCTGGAACAGCTTCACTTCCTGATTTTCTCTTTCACCCTGCACCGTAAGAACTTCCGGATAACACATTAACTTTTCTATCATCTCTGTATACTTCTTCTGATAAATCTCGCCCTGCCATTTGTTAGCTGACTTAACCAGCTTAATGAACAACGGACCCATGTGCGTCCAGACGGCATTTGATTCATAATCCCGCAGAAACACTTCCTCCATGATAAAATTAACTTTGCTTCTGCCGGCAGTATATTTCAAAGGAAGAGGAACATCCAATTCCGCCGCTTGGATTGCTTCCAATGCCGAATGCAGCTTATCGGCATCATTAATTATTCCTAAAGCAAACGGAAATAAATTTGCATCTCCTGCTACATAATCCTGCTTGGTTGAGTCGTCATAAAAATATCCCCTTTCAAAATTCCAGAAATGTTTCAGCAGCAATTCTTCATAATCATATTCTTTAAATGGATTTATCAGTCCGTTCATCTTCCTCAAATCTTTTGCTAGCATTGCCAGCATGCAATTATCGTAGCAGGAGCTTTTGCGCACGGCAAAGTCTTTCATGGAAGAAACCTGTAATTCCGACTTTACCAATCCAGTTTTCAGTGAAACTGCAGTATCAAACAGCTTCTGAATCTGCTGGTTAAGGAACTCTTTATAATTCCCGTAATAAAACCGGGACACTTTGATGCTGTGAATCAGCCAGGGAATAGAATCTACTGCAAAAGTAGGAAAATCATATGGCTTTCCGCCCGGGGTGATGGTGGTAGTGATTCTTCCGGCATCCTGGAACCGATTAAGCGCATACTTTAACGTCTGCCGCACTTCCTGTTCGTAGCCTAGCTTCATCAGCGACTGGGTGCACCATCCAAAGTCTCGGCACCAGAATTGAGGAAAATTAGTAGTAGAAGTCTGAAAAAAAGTGCCATTCCAGCATTCTTTGACTATCTGCTTGCATATCTGGGGAGCATCTCCCACATACTCTTTAGGCTTGAATTTAGACTTGACTCCGGTAAAGAAGATTCTGCTTCCTTCAGTAAGGTATTCGGTAATTCCGACCATCATAAACTTAAGTAAGCGATGGGTTTAAATATTTATGGTAATTGGGGAAGATAGATGACGATTAAATTCTCCTTAGGGAAATGCAAAACCAAAGCCGCTTATTCTGCTAAATTAAACCAGAAAGGCAGATTAGATTTAGCTAAGATTAAAACAAAGTATGGTGCGATATTGGAAACACCTATTCTGTTAGTGATTAAAGTTGAGGGCATTGAAATAGTAGTCCATTCGCATGGAGAACTGATGTTTAAGAATTGCGCTCAAGTTGATTGGATGGAGAAAACGGCTGAAGAGATTTATGAGATTGGGCTGAGATAAGTAAAGCAGGTTATAATATTTGAGTAAATAGCTCAAATAAAATAGAAGAGTTTATAAAAAGAATAATATTTGAGTAAAATAAAATGTGGCTGCCAAAATGGATTTGGGAAAGGTACAAGGAACTAAGGCTTAAGATAGGCCTAAGTGTGAAGTTTACATTTGAAGAAGCTAAAGAAATACTTAGCTATGATTCTAATCAAACAATTTACAAATTGCTTAATGAGTTAGAACAATGGAAAATTATAAAAAAGGAAAGGTCAAAAAAAGACAAAAGAACCAAAAAATATAAGATTGTTTTAGATTTAAAAGATATTCCCTATTCCTATTTGAGTGTTCCTTCAAACTTTCGAAGAAAACAAAAATTTCTGGCTTCTACCGGATCTATGGCTATAAGGGGAACTCCAATATTTACAGCTAAGCCCCGTAAAGCGTTTGAGAATGCTTATGATAAAAAAAGTAAACGCTTAGTAATCATAATGCCTGAAAAAGAAGCAAAAACAATAGTCGAATATTTAATTAAAAATATACAGGAATATAAATCACCAGAAGCCATTTTAAGCATAATTAAAAAACATAAAATTGATTTTGCTCAGGCAATTAAAAACCTGAATTCTTATCAGAAAAGATATTTAGGGGCTTTGCTGGAAATTTTAGATGAGGAAAAATATAAAAAAACTATAACCCAACTTTATGAATTAACCCAAAAAGATAAAAGAATATTCTCTATCTTCCCCAAGAAAGTCAAGAAAGTGCCCCACGAATATAAAGAGACCGCTAAAAAATGGAGAATTAATCTCAACATTGATCTGGTGATATAGATGAGCTCTGAAGAAACTGAAAAACAATCATTAAGATTAACTAAAGAACTTTGTAATGACATATTTGGCCAGATAGATCATTTTGTTATTGGTGGTTGGGCAACTACGGCTTATTGCGGCAACGTAAGATTTACTGCTGATGTTGATATAATGGCCAGGCCTTTAACCACCATGCCGGTCATAAAAGCTTTTGATGAAGACTGGACTACAAAAAAAGTATTCTATGGTGTTCAGGCAGAGCATAAGAAATTAGGAATTCAGGTTCATATCAACACGATTAGCTATATGCTGGACAGAACAACCAATACAAAAATACCGGTTCTTAATGACTTGTTTGAAAAGATAAACAAAGCTAAAGTCAGAGGGCATTACTGCCCAGACACGATCGAAATTCCGATCAGCCCTTTTAATTATTTACTCACTTTGAAAGCGATTCCTAACCGAGCAAAAGATGATTTTGATTTTATTTTGTTGCTGTTAAACAAAAATTATTCAACTGAAGAATTTAAAAGACTTTTAAGCAGATGCAGCAATACTAAACCCTTTTTGGATAAATGTAAAAGAATTTTAAATAAAGATTATTTTTATTCTTTACCCCAAAAACTGATAACTTATGAAAGATTTGATTTGATGAAATACAATGCGATGTCCAGAAAGATTGATGAGATTAAAAGGGCTTTATCAAATGCCCCGCATTGAAATTAAATATTATTTTCTAAACATAATTCTGATATTTCTTAGATACACCTCTATAAACACTTTCCCTTATTTTTTCCAAAAAAATTAATTACCAGTTTAGGATGAATCTGAGGCAGAGGTAGAACAGGTGGCGGATAAAAATTATAAAACCGGATTAAAGAAATTTTTTACTCATGCTTCAACGGCACAAAGCTGAATTCTCCGTGTTCGGATGCAATTAATCTTCCTTCTTTCTTCATGATTTTTGTCATTACTTGACCCCAGCCGCGGTTAATTGGAATGACTAGAATGCCATTTTCTTTCAGCTGTTCTATCAATGCTGGGGGAGTCTCGGAAGCACCAGCAGTAACTATAATTTTATCAAAAGGTGCCTCTTTAGCGTAACCCAAATATCCATTTCCATGAATTACTTTAACATTGGTTATTCCGGCTTTCTTTAAGTTGTCCCTTGCTTGCTTAGCCAACTCCGCCACCAGTTCCACTGAAATAATCTTCCCTTTCTCTCCTGTTAACTGGGACATCACCGCAGCATTATACCCGGAGCCAGCTCCCACTTCTAAAATTTTATCTTCGGGATGTATTTCCAGTAATTGGATCATAAATGCAACCGTATACGGCTGGCTAATCGTCTGCTCACTGCCGATGGGAAGAGGAATGTTCTCGTAAGCAAGATGAGCTTGAGCAGGAGAGATAAATAACTCGCGGTTTACAGATTTAATTGCGGAAAGGATTTTCTCATTAATTCCCATCTGTTTCAGTTCTTCTAGAAGGGATGATTTGGCGGTCATAAGTTTATTCTCCTTATTGGTTTCGCTATTCGCCTCGGTGCTCTTCTCTCTCGATACACACTCATAAAAGTTTCATAAGTTTCGTCATCATCTTTCCATATCCCTGCAAGAGAAGTAATCTTTTTTTTCTTTTTCTCAGGGATGAGGATAGTTACTACGGTACCATCAACTACTTTAACTTTGCTAAGGGGAAGTACTGTCCCTTTTTTCCATATTCCATCTATAGTTACCATGGCTATTTGAATAAAAAGAGGCTTACAATATAAAATTTCTTAAAGAAAAAATAAAACGCCCCAGATCGGATTTGAACCGATGACCTGATGGTTAACAGCCATCCGCTCGAACCAGGCTAAGCTACTGGGGCATTTGAATGTGATTTTTTGATTTATGTGATGTGTATTAAGTTAACTGTGCTGCTAAGCAAAGCGAAGCGCACCTCGAACGCCAAATCGAAGTTGGCCGCGTGAACCAGGCTAAGCTACTGGGGCACATTGCTTCTTCAATCCAAATTATTTATAAAGATTTCTCGCCTAAATCGGTAAATCCATGAAAATCGGCCCAAACCTAGAAGTACTTGGATTATCTTTGTGGCTAAAGCGTGAGAAAGTTTTAATCCTCAGCGACCTCCATCTTGGCTACGAAGAATACCTGCACCAGAAAGGAGTATTACTGCCCAAGGCACAGGCTCAATTAATAAGAAAAGAACTACAAAAGATATTTCAGATAATAAAACCAACTATTATCATCATCAACGGAGATTTAAAGCACGAATTTGGAAGAGTTCTCCGGCAGGAATGGAAAGAAGTATTGCAATTAATCGACTTCCTGCAGCAGCATTGTAAAAAACTAATTTTAATCCGAGGGAATCATGACCTAATTCTTGGCCCAATCGCAGAAAAGAAAGCTCTCAAAATCATTTCAGAGCACCGGGTGGGGGACACCTTAATCACTCACGGAGACAAGTTAATTAAAACCACTGCCAAAACCATCATCATCGGTCATGAGCATCCTGCTATCACTCTTCGCGAAAAAAGCAAAGTGGAGAAGTTTAAGTGCTTCTTAAAAGGGAGATGGAACGGTAAGACTTTAATCGTCATGCCCAGCTTCAATCCCCTGCTGGAAGGAACGGACATCATTAAAGAGAAGTTATTAAGTCCGTTCTTGAAAGACGTTTCGGATTTTGAGGTGTTTGTGGTCCATGCCGGAGAAATGTTTAGGTTGGGGAGAGTTAAAGAGTTAAAAAGTTAAATCATTTGATTAATTTGTAGCCAACTAATCCCGGAGTTATGTACACTTCAATTATCCCCGCTACAATGAGCATAATTAAACTGATTAAGATTAAAATCAGGCTGTCAGATAATACCATGTCTCTTCCCAGATTGCGCTTAATCAACGCTACTGAAATGATTCCTCCGGCTAAACCAGCTGCGAAGTAAGCGGCCATTTCCAGCAAGCCATGAGTCATGTATCGGAAGAAACTAAACGATGCGGCATTAAAATAAGCAGAAATTGAGGTAAGGCCCATTGCTACTGCTGCGCTAGCTAACTTGGTTTTAAACAAATATCCGGTGGCTACGGCTATGATAGAAGCATTCCAAGTCAGGATGAAGATAGAACCGATTCCATACAAGAACGAAAGTACAATGCTAAAGAACAGCACCCTCATATTATTAACTAGTATTCTAAGAAATACTTCTGTTAAGGTTGCATTACCGGTTATCATCTGACCAGTCGTTCTTCCAAAAGATATATGCTGGGTGGCAAAAAGCGTATTTACGGCCGATCCGGGAAGGAAGATATAAGCTAGGGTCATAGTAGCAGCTACTCCCAAAAAGAAAAAACACAGGAATAACAGCACTTTGGTGTGCTCTTTTAACACCGGCCATTCTTTTTTATATTTTAAGTCTAGTTTTTCTTCATTAACAATAGTGGTATACATTACCGGAACCGTAGCCAGAACTATCAGAAACAAGCTTACAATGCTGGCCTGCTCTTTAAACACCATAAATGCCAGGAACATTCCTACTATTGTGTATAAGCCTCCGGCGAAAAACATCTCCCACGGCTTTTTTTTCAGCTCAAACGGGTTGAATAACGCTTCCAGCACCATTGTGGTGGGAAAAGCGAGAAAGGTATTTAAGCTTTACGTCATCGTGCTTGGCTCGGAACATCAATATTTATTTACTCACTTCTTATCAAAAATGATAGCTTGTGGGGGGAAAGAATTTTAAGAAAGAAGATATTTAAAGAAGGAGAGGTTTTTCAGGCTTAGGATGGATAAAAAAGAACTTATCGCTAAACTTGAAGACATCGAATGGGAAGACTTTGAGGTTAAAGAAGCACAATCGGAGGTTCCTAAGAGTAGCTGGGAAAGTGTTTCTGCGTTTTCTAACACCAATGGTGGTTGGCTAATTTTTGGAGTTAAAAAAGAAGGAAAGAAATATGTGGTTCTTGGTGTTCAAAATCCCGAAAAAATTGAGCAAGACGTCATAGGGGTATTAAGAAGTGCGCAAAAGTTCAACCAAAAAATTGAAATTAAGTGCAAAAAATATAATTTTGAAGGAAAGATGGTTCTTGCGTTTTACATCCCTATTTCAGAAAGTAAGCCTGTTTTTTATGACAATCCTAAAAATACGTTTATACGTAGCGGTAGTGGAGACCAAAGAGCTACATCAGAAGAGCTTAATGCGTTTTTGAGAGACTCTGCTTTTGGAACAAAAGATAAAGGAATTACAAGGTTTAAATTAAAAGATTTAGATAAAGATACTTTAAACAGATTCAGGAATAATATTAAAAATCTTGATTCTGCAAATCCTTACAGTGACCTTTCTGAATCAGCTCTGTTTGAAAAACTAAGAGTAACAATTGATGGGAAGGTAACTATTGCTGGCCTGTTAATGTTTGGAGATGAAGATACAATCGGCAAAGTATTTTCAGATTTTATGATAGATTATCTAGAAATTCGAGGAACATCTTATACTGATGCTCCTGAGCGTTATACTTATAGAATGCCTTTGCAAAAGAATTTATACAATTATTTTTTTAGTATTTTTGAGCGGCTTCTTACTAGGATAGACATACCTTTTAAGACAACGGGAATTTTTAGGGAAGAGAATCAGCCACAAGTCTTGGCAATAAGGGAAGCCCTGGTAAATTTATTAGCACATTCCGATTATTTTAGCGCGATGAAGCCAAGGATTAGAGTATTCTTAAATAGAATTGAATTTATGAATCCTGGAAGCCTGCCTGCATCTGTTGAGGTGCTCCGAAAACAAGAATTGACACTTCCCAGAAATCCAATATTAATTAAAATATTTCGGGTATTGAAACTGGCAGAGAACGCCGGATATGGGTTTGATAAAATGTTCGACGGCTGGAAATCATATTACAAAGTTGAACCTATTGTTGAAAACGAGATTACTTTCTATAAAATCGAATTCCCCCTGAAAACAAAGTGGGAAAAGTACCCTGAAAAGTACCCTGAAAAGTACCCTGAAAATATCAACAACACTCAGAAAGCAATTATTGACTTAATCTATTTAGATAACAAAATATCCCGGGAGGAAATTGCCAATAAGATTGGATTGTCGCTGGAAGGCGTTAAGAAAAATATCAAATTGCTTAAAGAGAGAAATTTACTGAGAAGAATTGGTCCTGATAAAGGGGGATATTGGGAAGTTTTAGTGTAGCCAGAAAAAGAAGGTGACGGGGGTACTTAAGAGTCACCGTTACAAAAGCGGGGTGAAACGTTGGGTGAAAATCATAAGAGTATAGTTGAACTCATGCACAGATCCATTCCTATTGGGGTGTTTCTGCTTAGTTTCACCGTTTATCTCCTTACCCTCTGCCCTACCGTCTACTGGGGGGATTCAGGTGAGCTGATAACCGTTGCGTATACTTTGCCTAACAACTAATTCTTTCGGACAAATAGGACAAAATTTATATATATCTGTCCGTTTTGCCTTCAGAGTATTAAATTTTATATTCACTAACTGAATAAAAACCAAAAGATGCAAACATCAAGGGTAGTTGCTGTTAGGGGGGTCGCTTTTGGAATAGGAATCTTTTTAATGAAGTAGGCATATTGTAAGATGAAATGAGAGAATCTGAAACTTTAGAGTTGAAGAAATCAACCTCAGAACTGAAAGAAGCCATAATTTCCATAGTTTCCATTCTCAATAAACATCAGAAAGGAGAACTGTATTTTGGCATTGGACGCGATGGAGAAGTACTG
>JACRPH010000001.1 GCA_016214025.1 Candidatus Woesearchaeota archaeon | reverse complement strand
TTCCAGAATCGTTATGGCGGAACCCAGCCTTCACGATTTTTTCTGAAGACTTACAAAATATACATTGAATCATATCAATCACCTCAAAAAAGAAGCATAAGACACTACTATTTAAATATATCCCGAAGATTAAACACAATCTGAGAGGCATAAACTAAATAAATGGAGGAACTTTATAAATTTAATTCCATTCTTTTAGCTAATGACAAAAGCTGATATTAAAGAAAGGAGATTTTGAATTATTTTCGTCCAAAAAGGTTAAATATACTGTTACGATTATCCCTCAAAATGAAAACCACCCCTAAAACCATCATCAAACTAAAAGAAGTGTGGAAAACCTACTTTATGGGAAAAGTTTCCCTAGATGTGCTTAGAGGAATAAATTTAGACATCTATCGTGGTGAATTTGTGGCAATTCTCGGGCCAAGCGGAAGCGGCAAAAGCACGCTGATGAATCAAGTTGGCTTGTTAGACGTTCCTTCCCAAGGAAAGATAACCATTGATGACGTTGATATCTCCACTTTGGAAGAATCAGATTTAGCTCAGTTAAGAGGCAAGAAAATTGGTTTTGTGTTCCAGCAGTTCAATCTCATTCCTGCTCTTACTGCTTTAGAGAATGTGATTCTGCCTACTATCTTCCAAAATTTAAATCCTGAAGAGCGAGATAAGCGTGCCCGGGAATTGTTAGCTTTAGTCGGATTGGCAGACCGGATGACGCACCGGCCCAATGAACTATCCGGAGGACAGCAGCAAAGAGTAGCTATTGCCCGGGCTTTAGTCAATAATCCGGAAATAATTCTCGCTGACGAGCCTACCGGAAATTTAGACACTAAATCTGGTGAGCAGGTAATAAAGCTGTTGGAAGAGCTGCATCAAAAAGAAGGAAAAACCGTCATTCTGGTTACGCATGATATTGACAAAGCCCAGCATGCGGAAAGGATAATCTATCTCAAAGACGGAGAAGTGGAGAAAGTAAGTAAAATTCCCCCCTGAGCGGTATTTCCTTTTTAATCTATCTTTTAAACTACCTAAATATTTAAATACACTTCCGAGGTAGCACTCTCAGGGTGAGATACTATGGAACAGAAACACATTGATGAAGTTGAAGAGGATTCATTTGGAGAAGAGTTTATTGATGAAGATTATCCCGTATTGAAAGTTGATAAGAAGAAGTCAGCAGCTGCGTCTAAGCCTAAAGCAGCTTCAGCCAGCCCAGGTAAGAAGAAAGAAGTTGTATTTGACGAAGATGACTTTGATGAGGCAGAAATCCAAATAAAGCCCGTTAAGGTAGAGCCCAAAGCAGAACCTAAGACCGAAAGTATATCTATTACTCCGGCAGTAAGCAGTGATCCAGATAAGAACAATGATAATGGTGGTGATGATGATATGTTTAAGAAAGTATCTACTTGGACTGTAATTTCTATTGTATTGTTAGTTTTATTGATTATTTCCATTTTTAGCAGCGGATTTGGATATGGAAGCTCATCTGCAGCAGTCGGAGAGAAAATTACAATTGACGCTGCTGAGGAAAAAGTGTTGAATTACGTTAATACTAATTTACTTGCTCCGCCTTTTGTAGCGGAAGTGAAAGATAAAGCCGAGTTAGGCAACCTGTACAAGTTTACTTTATCCGTAGCCGGGCAGGAAGTTGAATCTTACGTTACGCTGGACGGAAAATTATTCTTCCCGCGGGGGTTTGAGTTGAATGAGACTACAACCGCTCCGGCAGTGGAAGAAGCAGTGGTTGAAGCAGAAAATGTCACTGCAGAGGCTAATGCGAGTGATGTTACTGTAACTGCTCCCGAAGTAAACACTACTGCTCCGGTTGAAGCTGAACCGGTGGAAACCGAACCAGTTGAGGCTGAACCAGAGGCTGCTGTTCCTGCTACGGAAACCATTACTGAGCCAGTCGGACCAATTACTCCAGTGAAACAGCTTACCCAAACCGTTACGGCGAAGAAATGGCTGTTTGATCCCAATATTATTACCGTGAAGAAAGGGCAAAGCCTTAAGCTTACCATCAAGCCGGTAGAGATAGGGGAATTTACTTTTTCCGTATCTGGATTAGGCATCGAGAAAAAAGTGGTGGGAGATACGATTATTGAGTTTACCCCTGATAAGGTTGGCACATACAAATTCTTGTGTTCGACTTGCGAAGATTGGAGAGGCATGACCGGTAATTTAGTGGTATCGTAAATCCCTTAGAAACCTTTTTAATCTATTTCTTTTTTCTTACTTAACTTATGATAAAGCAGTGGTCTCAAGAGCAGAAGATTTTAGCTAAGAAAATAGTAATTATCGCTTTTCTAGTAATGTTAGTTATTGGGTTTACTGTTCCGGCATTTTTGGATTGGGGTAATGGCGGGCAAACTCCAACCACCCAGCAACGAAACTGTCAAGTAGATTCAGACTGTTATTTGATGTGTGAAGATATTCCAGTTTCAGTATTGTGCTACCAGAATTTATGCTGGCAGAATTCCTGCGAAGAGTTTGCATTGTATCCTTATAACCAAACTCCGGTTAGTTTTTCGTTGGAGGTAGAGATTAATAAAGCTCAAGTTAATTTGGCCAATCTTTCTAATCCAATGGACTTTTTTGTTAAATTAGACGGAAATAAAGTTTCGATGTATTCTCAGCTGGCATTAAGGCAAGTCTTAGAGAAATTTAAAGCTAAGTTAGAGGGTGGCTGTTTGATTACTAATCAAAGCTATTGCAATGGTAAAGATGGTAATTTAAGCATGAACGTTAATGGCGAAGAAGCTTATTCTTATGGTGATTATGTTCCTCAGGAGAAAGATGTGATAAAGATAGGGTATTCTTAAAGTTGTAGCTGTGCTATTCTCTCTCCAAATCTCCACCAACTCCATAAGGCTTATAAAGTCGTTCCTAAAGCAATAAATTCATGTCCGAACAACTTAAAACCGATGCGTTAGAATACCATTCTCAGTCTCCTTCAGGAAAAGTGAAGACTGTGCCTACTAAATCCTGCACCAATGCCCGAGAATTATCGCTGGCATATACTCCCGGTGTAGCTTATCCATGCTTGGAAATTAAAGAAAAGCCCGAAACAGCGTATGAATACACTTCCCGAGGTAATCTCGTTGCGGTTATTAGTAATGGAACTGCCGTTTTAGGCTTAGGTGATATTGGCCCGTTAGCCGGAAAGCCGGTAATGGAAGGCAAAGGGGTATTGTTCAAGCGTTTTGCCGGAGTAGATGTGTTTGACATCGAAATAAATGAAAAAGATCCGCAGAAAGTGATAGAAATTGTAGCTTCGTTAGAGCCGACGTTTGGCGGAATTAACTTAGAAGATATCAAAGCTCCGGAATGCTTTCAGCTCGAAGAAGAGCTAATTAAACGGTTAAAGATTCCAGTATTTCATGATGACCAGCACGGCACGGCGATTATTGTTTCCGCAGCTATGCTAAATGCTTTGGAATTGACTCAACGCAAGATTGGTGAAGTAAAGATTGTGTTCTCCGGAGCTGGCGCGGCGGCTATTGCTTGTGCTAACCTGCTGCTGGAAGTGGGGGTAAAACGAGAGAACGTATTAATGGTAGATTCTAAAGGGGTAATCACTACTAAGCGTTTGCCGGAATTGAATTCTTACAAAGCCAAATATGCCCAAGATACTCCCAAAACAACTTTAACTGAAGCATTGCAGGGAGCAGATGTGTTTGTGGGGGTTTCCCAAGCCAATCTGCTTACTCCGGAGATGCTTAAGTCTATGAATCCTAAACCAATTATTTTTGCTTTGGCTAATCCAATCCCCGAAATTTCTTATGATGTGGCTAAGCAAGCCGTTCCGGAAGCCGTTGTCGCTACTGGCAGAAGCGATTTTCCGAATCAGGTTAACAATGTGTTGGGATTTCCGTTTATCTTTCGCGGAGCATTAGATGTGCGGGCTAGCACTATCAACCAAGAGATGAAATTAGCCGCAGTAAAAGCTTTAGCTAAATTAGCACATTTGAAAGTGCCTAAAGTGGTTGTTCAAGCTTACGGTGGAAAAGAATTTTCATTTGGTGCTGATTATATTATTCCCAAGCCGTTTGATCCTCGGGTATTGTTTTACGTAGCTCCGGCCGTAGCTCAAGCAGCCATGGATTCAGGAGTGGCCGGGAAGCCAATAACTGACATAAAAGCGTACGTAAAAGGGCTGAAGAAGCTGGCTAAAAGGCTGGCGAAAGGGAAGTTTTGAGTGGGAATTGTGATTGAGCCAATAGAAATTCTTTTAAACTGCTTTGCTTTTCCTATTGAATATTAACTTTAACTTAACTAAAAAAGAAGGTGATGAAAGATGTTTTTACAAATTGTATTAAATAAGTTGTATCGGGATTCTCGGGCTGACGTCCGGGCAGCTAATTTTGCAGATAGGCTCAGAAAGCAGAATGCTAAGTTAGAAAAGTTGCAAGGGGAATTAGAATGGCTTATTCTTCGCTCTCCTGATCCGAAAAAGATCCAGAAGAAATTAAATGAACATGCTAAACTAGTAGGGGAGATAAACCAGTCGCTTCGGCAGATCCTGGGATTCGAATTTGCAAGTTACCAAAAAGATGTCAAAGAGCCGCAGGACTTAATTGTAAATTTTATTGAGACTCTTAGTACTGAACATAAATCTATCCGCGACCCGGCGCTGAAAAAACATATTTCTGATTTGCTTAATGATATTGGAAAACATTATGAAGTGATTAATGCCGGAATCAGCAAAATGGTGGCAGAAATTGATGAGGCTTATTCTAGAGAGATTTCCGGAGTTACCTCCGCTTACTCTCTTTCAGTTGGAGATGTGGATAAATTAACTGAACTAATTGAAGCAAGGGAGCTGCAGAAGAAAAGCTTGGACCATGAAATTGCCCGCGTGATAAAAGGAGTTGGAGATACTACCGATAAAATAAAAGAATATTTGAAGAAAGAGAGCGAAGGGAAGTTTGAGGGGATTGCCGCTCTGTTAAAAGGAAAAGTAGTTGTAAATAATTGGTATCGTTTAGGAGATAATGAATTCCGGCAAGGGAAAGACGGAAAATGGAGGGTAAGAAATGCCGGAGTAAATGTTCCCGGAGTTTTGGCCAGCCGGAAAGAGCTGGAAGGCAGCGGAATTTACCATTATGAGCTGCTTAACGCTTTAGAACATTTTAGGAAAAATTATTCTGATCTGATGGAGTTTATCTGGCAGCGGGCGCAGTTAAGCAAGCAGGTTATGGGAAATATTGGATATATTGAGCACAAGCTGCTGATTGCACAACAGAAAGTGGAAGCAGAAGTTAAAGCTAACCTAAGTGGAAATAAAGAAGTATTAGCCGCTTTGGCCGCAATGGAAAGAACTGAAAAAACTACCGTGATCCAGGCGGAAAAGAGATTCTTAGCCCAAGGACAGGAAACTTTGGCTACTTTGGCTGCTTCTTCAAATAGAGTGGCTGCGGTTTTGGCAGCAGTGGTGGGGGCAGGCATTCTTGCCGGTGCAGCGGCGGTGGCAGAAAGGTCCTATGTAAGCAATGTAGAGAAGCCGGCCCAGATAATGGCTGAGGCTAAATCTGATGTAAAAATCATGGTTAAGAAACACATTGAAAAAGAAGATGTAATAAAAACTTTTGAAATTGAGGCGCATTTCCCTTACAATGTTTCTGATAAGACTATGGACAATATGGATGACTTAAACCACTTTTTTCATAAAATAATTGGGGCGTTGATAGAAGCAGCCCGGGATGCCGGATATGGAGATGATTATGTGCGCTTTGCTAAAGAGCAGGGAATTGTATTGGAAGTATCAATTACTGGTTATGCTAGTCCGGAAGGGAAAGAATATTATAATCTTAAGCTAAGTGACAAAAGAGCGGCATTCATTGAGGCGCAGTTAGCAGAATGGGGCAGCCGAACTGGAATTGTGGTGGTAACAACTAATGTTATGGGCAAAGGAGAGCTGGGAGAACAGGAAGTGTTACAAAAAGTAGGCAAACTGTTAGAAAATAAAGCCTTGGGAGATAAAATTATTGAAAACTTGTCTAATAGCTTGGATCATCAAGGCCAAAAAACTCTTAAAGCTCTGTGGAATAAATATCAGAAAGCTCCCGACACTAAACGACAGAAAAAAGCCCTGGAAAAGATACTGCATGCTGTTCAAAAAATGTCTAAGGTAGATGCGATGCTCCTTGCTCCTTATCGTAAGGCAGTGTTAAAAGTGGGAATGAAATATCAGAAGGAGCACACCATAGTAGATGTAATTAAGATACCTGATGATGAACTTCCCCCGCAAGTTAAATCTAGTCCTATTCCGGCAACGCATGTCTTTGATGCAGCGGATATCCAGGAGAACACAGTAAGGTTTGATCCTTTCGTAACTCCTGTATTAAGTCCTAAGTTTAGAGGGCGCGGCGGATTCCAAACCCCTTATCGGGGCGTTGGCGGAGGAGTAAGAGGAAGACACCAAGGTCCGGTGGGGAGATGGGGCTAACCATGAAACGAACACTTATTAATGAGCTTAAACAACATTTGGGACAGGAAGTCTTAGTGCAAGGCTGGGTGCAGGAAGTACGCAACCTGAGCAAAATTAAGTTTGTGATCCTTCGCGATAGAACCGGTGATATGCAGACTTTAGCACTCCAAACCGACACTGAGCCCGATTCTTTTGCGTTAATTGATACTCTGACTAAAGAATCAGTAGTGGAAATTATCGGGATTCCTAAAGAAAATAAAGAATCCCGGTGGGAAATTGAAGTGCTGATAAAGAAACTAAGCATAATTTCCATGGCTGAGGTGCCCCTGCCTACTGATAATACTGACAAAAGCCAGACTCAGATAGATAAACGGCTGGATTACCGCTTCTTAGATGTAAGGAACGTAAAGAAGAACGCCATTTTCAAAGTCCGAAGCAAGCTCGTAAAGATAGTAACTAACTTCTTCGATAAGAATGGTTTTACTAATATCAACACTCCCAAGATGACTACTATTGGAGTAGAGTCCGGAGCAGAGTTATTTGAAGTGAATTATTTTGGAAAGCCGGTTTATCTAGCGCAATCACCGCAAGTTTACAAGCAGATGTTCGTCGTAGGAGGATTTGAACGAGTATACGAAATTGCTCCAGTATTCCGAGCCGAGAAATCGCACACTATGCGTCATCTGACTGAGTTTACGGGAGTAGATTTTGAGATGGGCTTTATCCAAGATGAACATGATGTGATGGACTTCATTGAGAAGATGGTTAAAGATTTGCTCAAGAACGTCAAGAAAGAGGCAGCAGCAGAGTTAGGAATGCTGGGGGTGGAGTTAAGCCTACCTAAGAAGATTCCTCGGTTGACTATGGCCGCAGCTAAGAAATTACTGGCGGAGAAAGGCAAAACCTTTTCTGAAGATGCCGATTTGGATTCTGAAAGCGAGAAATTGCTGGGGGAGCTCATCAAAGAGAAATATAATTCAGAATTTGTGTTCATAACCAATTATCCGTGGGCAGTTAAGCCGTTCTACCATATGAAATCAGAGAAATTTCCTAACACCACTAAATCATTTGACTTATTGTATAATGGGGTAGAGATTGCTTCGGGCTCGCAGAGAGAGCATCGCGTAGAGGTGTGGAGAGCGCAGGCACGGGAGAAAGGTCTTGATCCGGCTACGATGACCAAGTACGAAGAGCTGTTCCGATATGGATGTCCTCCGCATGGCGGAGCTGGATTTGGTTTGGATAGGATAACTCATCGCCTGTTGAAGCTGGACAACATTAGGGAAGCGGTATTGCTGCCCAGGGATCCGGAAAGGGTGAGTCCGTAAGGTTATTGAGTTTTATCTTTAATTTATTTTTTCTATAACTTCCATTCCAATTGAAGCTTTCCCAACGTTTATATATCTCTTGGGTTTCCTATAACTATAAATCATTTTGGAGGTAAACTAAAATGTCATTCAAAGAACAATTGATTAAATTGAAAGAAAACTGGCTTTTGGCAGTCCTGGTGATTGCAGTGTTGCTCTTCGCCAGTTTTGTTGGGAATAATTCATTTGGCTCAATTGGAGCATTAGAAAAGAATTATGGGGGAATGTATGCAGAAACATCAATGGCGGTTCCTTCTGCGAAAATGGGATATGGTGGTGATAATTCTTTCGCTCCCGAAGTCCAGGAAAGAAAAATCACTAAAAATACTTGGATGAGCTCAGAAGTCAGACGCGGAGAATTTAAATCTGCAGAGGAGCAGCTGAAGAATATTGTCAAAAGCACTGATTCTTATCTGCTGAATGAGAATACCAATCTTTACGGCAGTGGCAAAACAGCTTATTATTCCGGCAGTTATCAGATAAAAGTTGATACCCAGAAGTATGATTCTATTGTTTCTCAATTAAAACAGATTGGAGAAGTAACTTCATTTAACGAAAATGCGGCTGACATTACTGAAAGATATACTGACTTGAAAAGTGAGCTGGAAGCTGAACAGGAACGCCTCAAGAAGTATAATGAGATGTATGCTGAAGCTAACGATATTAATGACAAGATTCTGTTAGCTGACAAGACCTTTAATCAGGAAAGAACCGTAAAATATCTTCAAGAAGCTCTGAAAAATGTCAACCAGAAAGTTGATTATTCTACCATCAATGTAAACCTGAACGAGAAACAGTCCAATTATGCTAATATTGTCCTGGTCAGTTTCGGGCAATTGGTCAGGAGTTTAGTAGACAGCTTCAATAGCTTGCTAGAATTAGTGTTTGTGATACTGCCTTGGGCAGTAGGAGCAGCTCTCATCTGGGGAATAGTGTGGTGGGTAAGGAGAAAGAGGTAATTGTTTGTTTTTTACTTTATTATCTTTAGCACTTTCTGGCCAAGAGCCGTTAATTCATACATTCTACCTATTTTTTCGTTAGGATTAAGACAAATGGCGATTTTCTTCTCTACAAAACTGTTCTAGAACTTTGATAATAGCTAATCTTTGACGACCTCTTTTAACCCAGACAAACGTTCTTAGGAATTTGGCATTCATAGGTTTCAGTGTTTAATAAGTATTAATACAGTTTACACTAAAACTACACTGAAATTACTCCGTATGTATTAGGCTCCCGACTATTCTTTGATTTTCTTTAGTCAATAAAAAACCTATATTCTCTACCACCACAATCTTAATATATATCTAATATATATCATTCCAATAATATGCGAAAAATCCATTTCAATCCTGTGAACGAGATTACTATAAAAAACATAATGGGCTACTTTGAAAGAAGAGTAACCAAGTTTGGCACAGGCGCTAAAATAGATATATCTAAAGAACACTTAGGAAAAAAGGTGATTGTTCTTGTCTATGAAAATTAAAGTTGCTGATATAAGGGAAGAGTATAAGGATTTAGATAAAGATAAGCTTCTCGATGAGGTAGTTGATTTGGTTTTAGAGAATGATAAACTGAAAAGAAAACTCAAGAAATATGAAAATCCCAACACCCCCCCCTCTAAGCAGGGCTTTGACAAGCCACAAGCACAAGGGCTTCCCGTTGGGAGGAAGCCCGGGAAAGTTTACAATCACAAACGAACTACAAGACCAAAAGATATTCCAAATACACCTCCTTTGATTGTAACTGCAGATTCCAATCCGTCAAATGGAAATACTAATATCGTAAAAACTGGATTTTACATAGAGCGAATTATCACCGACTTCAAGATTGAAAAAATCGTGACTAAATATATTTTCCCGGAGTATAAAGACAACAACACGAGCGATATTTTCTTTGCCAAACATCCAGATGTACCTGATGTGGGCATATTTGGAAAAAATGTAATCACACTCGCAAACTTTTTGCATTTTGAACATCGTGTAACTCTGGCTGGAGTTGCTGACCTCTTTACAAATGTATACGACATCTCCATGTCTGCTCCCACCGTCCAAGAACTATGCAATAGGGCAGTAGAGAAAGCATCACCCATATATACCGGCATAGGCATTGATATACGGAAATCTCCAGTAGCCAATGCAGATGAAACTGGTTCAAATCAAAATGGAAAGTCTGAGTGGTTATGGGGTTTCTTTGCTCCATTTTTAGCTTTCTTTGTCTTCAATAAACAAAGAGGCGGTGACATTGTAGAAAAAGTTCTCAAAGACTTCCGAGGAATACTTGGTTGTGATGGGTGGAGCACTTACAGAGTGTTTTCAAATAAACGCCACCTATTGCTTCAAAGATGCTGGGCGCATCTGATCAGAGAAGTAAAAAAAACATGCAAGAATGTAAAAGAGCTAGATCCTGCATACATTTGGACATGTGATATGTTTGACGAGATACAGCGGCTTAGGAAAATAAAGAGCGAGAAGATAAGGCAAAGAGGATATGGCAAATTAATTGCTGAGATGGAGCAATGGTGCCAGATTTACTTTGTTTATGATGGCATGAAAGAGATAGTGAACAAGGTAAAAAATGGAAAAGAGTTTTGGTTCACTTGCGTGTTGCATCCAGAAGTGGAGCCGACAAATAATCTTGCAGAGAGGGGATTGAGAAAATTTGTTGTGATTCAGAAAATCATTGGCTGCCTGAGAAGTGAGCAGGGAAAGAGAAATATGCAGGTAATGCTGAGTGTGTTCCAGACGTGGAGATTACAAAGATTAAACCCTTATACGGAATTAAGGGCTATCGTCTAAAGCCTAATTGTACTGTTTCATCTTGATTTTGGGACATCAAAACGCTAGTATTATATACTCTTTGTGATTTCTTCTAGTAAAACTAAAAAAGAGGTGTTGTTTTATGTACTACATG
>JACRPH010000080.1 GCA_016214025.1 Candidatus Woesearchaeota archaeon | reverse complement strand
GCACGTTTCATGATTGAGCAGTGCCTTGCAGCGACGGCAATAATGCACCTACCGTGCGTATAGATGGATGTCGCAATCAGCCCTTATTGCAAAGAATGTGAGAAAAGTATAAAAACACCGCGAGGTTTAAACATAGATGGCTACAATTACCATTAATATCGGAGATCAAATTGAAGCTCTCTTTCGAAATGTGGTCAAAGAGGAATTAGGGACAGAAAAGGGAAAATTAGGACAAGCCGTAACCGAAGCGCTCCAGCTGTGGATCAGCCAGAAAAAGCAGGAAGAGATAGCTCTGCGGCAGTTAGGATTAATGAAGAAAGGCTTTAAATTAGGAAAATGGAAAATTAATCGGGATGAGCTTCATGAACGAGCTAATTAATTGTCATCTCATAGACACCAACATTTTAGTCTATGCTTATGACTGCACCGATGCTAAAAAATACGGCATTGCCTTAAAACTATTAGAAAAATGTTGGAAGAAAGAAGCAGTCTATGCCATATCTGTACAGAACCTAGCCGAATTCTTTGTAATCATAACTAAAAAAGTTCCTCATCCTCTTTCTATAGAAGAAGCTGGACAAATTATCTCCGACATTTGTTCTTTCTCCGGTTGGAAAGTCTTGAACTATAATCCAGATACACTTAATTTAGCAATAGAATTGTACAAAAAACAAAAGAAGCATTTTTGGGATGCTGTTTTAGCTGCTACTATGATAAAATCAGGGATAACTGAGATTTATACTGAGAATTACTCTGATTTTCAAGTATTTGAGGATATTAGAGTTAAAAACCCGTTTTCATAGTCATTAAAAAAGTGATATGTTTTTCGCTTATTCAGAAGCCTCTACTCCCACGACAAAATCAGAGCGTGTCGACGATAACGGCAACACTCCCTAAAACCTAGCGGTTGAAGAAGTAAAAGGTTTAAGCAGTTCAACTTAGATTTGTTAAACGTAATCCCTAATCTGAAGAATAAAAAAGCAATTTTAAGCTTATTTAGTTAGATGCAGTCATTATTCAGCTCTCGTTTAATCTTTTTCTTAGCTCTTCCAAGACTATATCTAAATCAGGAACCGGATCAATCAGTCTAGGCATTTCTCTTTGCCAATAGTCTTCTAATTCTTTGGATTTTTTGAACAGCTTCTGGAAATCAATTTGGTCTTTTTCGCATTTCAAAAGGATAAGTTTTTTTATTTTGCTAATATCAACATATTCTAACAATTTCCATAAATCAAAAAAATCCCGGCATCTGGTTCTCTCTAATATGGTTTTTACTTTGGCAGCAAATATTTCATCTAAAGTTTTTACCTTCACTTCAAATTCTGGATAATCTGAATAAATTAGCTTAATTTTTCTGAAAACCGGCTTTTCAACAGTTTTGTACCTAGAAATATCTATTTTTATGAAATTCTTAAAGCCCAATACAGCTAAATATTGTATTTTGACTTGTAAGTAGGTTGGATTACTAAATTTACTCTTAACCTGAAATTTTATTCCCGACTCTTTTTCCAGAAAAGGCAAAATCTGATTTTCTAAAATCTCAATAATTTTATCAAAACCAGCTTCTTCCCCTAAGTTAAAATCTAAATCTTCGGACAATCTCCAAATTTCTGGAAAGTAGAGTTTAGACAAAGCAGTACCTCCTTTAAAGACCAGTTCTTTTAGATGCCTTGAAATTCCATAAAGCGCCCAGCCCAAAACATAATCTTTCTCTACTATGCCCAGCGGCAAGTTTAATTTCCGAGCCCGTTCCATTAATTCCCTATGGTCAATCAATGTTCCCACCCCGGCGGGTTAATTCTGGCATTGATAATTATTTTCCATTTATTATTATATTTCCCTTTTTGCTTTCCCAAGGGGTCTAGCCAGCAGTAATTTTTAGCAAAGCCAGCTTTAATAGTTATTCCTTTAAGTTTTTCCAATAGATAGCCCAATCTTTTCAAGACACAGGAGTTATTCATCTTTTTCCCATACTCAATTAGTTGATTTAAATCTAACTCTTCAAAATTAAAATAAATTGCTCTAGCTACTTCTTCTATTCCGCCGCAATACTGCGGTTTTTCCAGGCAATCAATGATTGTTTTTTCTTTGTCGGCTATTTCTACTTCTTTCTCTTTAACTTTAATCTTTTCAATCCCAAAAAATTTTTCGTTTTTGAGATGGATAAATGTTATTTTTGAATCAATAAGAGTTACTGGCTTTTTTGCTTTATTGATAGCTACAAACACTTCTCTCAATAACTGTTCGCTAAACCCATGGTAATTTAAAGCGCTACCATAGCTAATATAATATTTCTTAACCAAATACTGCGGGATTACGAGGTTAGGAACCGCATATACTCCTGCCCCTTTTGTTCCTACATCCAAAGGAACGATGGCGAACAGATCTCTTTTTAGTTTGAGAATCCACTTTTTCTTAGCTAAGGAATAAGATATTTTTTTAGCAGAGCCATCATAGACTTTAAGGTCTTTAATGGTAAAAATGTTCTTATTTTTTTTAGCTAAATCTGAGAGGATGAAAGACTCTTTGTTGGTTAAAGTTCCCCTATTTTGTGTATTTGGTTCCATTTTTAGGCACTAATTACCCAAAATAGGTATTATTATATAAACCTTTGCTTTTATTTTCTAGCGTGGCACGGCTCTTTAAGCTCACCCAGAAGTATCTGCCTCCGACGACAAAAATGCAGCTTGTCGACGATAAAAGTAATAACGGCTGAAACCTGACCGTTGAAGAAGTAAAAGGTTTAAGCAGTTCAGCTTAGGTTTGTTAAATGTAATCAAAGAACGTATGCAAAAAGTCATCCATTTTAAGCTCATCTGGTTAGGTGCAATCGGAAACAATCCTAATCCCACTTTAGAAACGGAAGCAGATGTTTCTCGCTCTTTAACTGTTCTAATTTAATTTTGTTGATAGAACGATTAGAATCATCCAAGATATATCCCTTTTCAAATGCCGCCCTGATTTTATTCAGTAAAAACAACCGATTACTTTCTAACTCGCCAATTTTATCGTTAAAAAAGTAAGAAATAACCTCTGTTTGGATATTATTCTCCTCTCGGGCATAAGAGATCACGTCCTGGGAGAGATGTAAAAATCCTTTAATGCAGCGGTTGTAATCTTCCTCATCCATCAAATCTAGCCTTATTCTAATAACTTCGTGCTGGTGTAATAGTTTGAACTGTAAATGCTTCCAGGGGTGGCCCCGGGGATGGTGATGAATCATCGCTTCTTTAATTTCACGGCGAGACAACGTTCCTTCCAGCACACATCGGGCAGATTTCAGGTTCAATGAGTATCGTTCCTCGGTCAGAGAATTAATCTCAGATAACTCTAAAGTGAGCATTTTTTCATTAAATACAATCTTTGATTCGTGCTCCTGTTCAAATCTGCTCTGCTTTAGGTTTTCGCGGTTGGCATAATATGGAAGTATAGAAATATATTTTTATTGGACATTTCTTAGTTTCTCCTCCGCGTCGGTGCGGAATGATTCCATTGATAATTGATGAATAGTATAAATCGCTTTCCATTTGTCATAATTTAAATAATCATCAAGATTTAAAATCTCATACAGTTTAATATTAAATAAGTCTTCCAATATTTGCTTGAGTGCAATAAAATAGAGCAATAATCTTGTTTTGGAGTTTAAACTAAGAGGATCTTTCCAAGAACCACTGCCAATTTTAATATTTGCTATTTCCAAATCAAGCTCCCATTCAGTTGACTTAGTAAAAGGGATAAAACTGATATCATTAAAGATGCAGACTAGAGAATATTTCTCTTGATCAATTTCTATATTTAAAGTTCTATTTAACCGACCATATTTAATCCCAATTGCTTCTCCAGTGGCAGTAACGTTTGTTTTCGAGGGCAACTTCAGGTTCTTTAGTTGCCTTAGAACTCCTAACAATATCTCTTCATGCGTCTGTCCAGCGTGGCCAAAGCTTTCTAACTCTCTTTTGGCTGATTCGCTAAGGCGGATAGTGGTTATTTTTTCAGTGCTGGTTATTTTTAGAGTGGTTTTCATGAGATATATTAAATATACTTTGTATACAAAATAGCTCAGATATATAACTCTTTCGGAAGCAAAGGCGTGGCACGGCTCTTTAAGCTCATCCAACTACTATATTAATCGCTTCCTACCCTATCTTCCTCTCAATTATCTTATCTTCATTATAAGAGTTGATAACCTTCTCTTTAATATGCACTTTACCCACCCGATTAGCCTCTACTATGGTATTTATCTGGATTCCAAACGCCGGTATCTCTATTATCTTGTTCTTCTCTTTTCGCCTTAGCTTACCAATCTTAAGTGATAATGCGTGCAGCAGGTAAGAACATTTCTTCAAGCGAGGCACATATACGATCCCCATACACAATAACAATACTCCCAGAACTACTAGCCACCAATAGCCTAAGTCTCTTCCCATCTGATAAGTAAGACTGGCCGCCTTTCCTACCCACGCTGTAGGTAAACCAAATCGCAGCACTTCTGGAGCTTCTGCCTCAGCGCGATACTCACAGCTTTGGCTGGAAACATTTTCTGGATGCCCGCATTCACTAATATCCGTGCATACTTTTTCCTGTGTTCCTGCTTCCGAACATTCGCTCCAATCGGTGCATTCCCATTCTGGAACACACGCGCAGGTTCTGCTTTCATACTTTTCATAAATAGTGCAGTTAACGCTTATGCTTTTGCAAGTACGGCTCTGTTTCCCGATAGTGCAGTTTTCGGGGAGCCACTTTCCACAGGTTAAGTTAGTGGGAGTGCAAGTGGCTTTTTGAGTCACATTTCTATACACTAAACTTCCACCGCCTCCTCCGCCACCGCCGCCGCCTCCGGCAGAAGGGAGGCTGACTTCTTCACTGGGTGCAGCCGGAGTTCCATTTAAGATAAAATTACGGCTGGTTCCCCAGGCAGAATTTCCATAATAATCATAAGCTAAGCAGTTCCAGCTGTAATTAGCCGCGCTAAGGTTTAAAGCCCAAGCGGCACTGCTTTCTGCTCCCGTAATGTCAGTTATTACCACATATTCCGTAGTGTGGGTGCCATTGGAAGTGGTAACCTGCAGCGTAAAATTCTTAAGCAGGTAATTATCGCTGGCCGAGCAATTGAAATCAACCATTACTGGTGAAGCTGAATCATTGTAATATCCCGAAGCCGGATAATTTAAAGTAACGTTAGGTGCAATCAAGTCTACTGCTATTACTGAATATCCCTGCTCTCCAGAAGTGTAATTTTCATTCCCGTTAAAACTGCAGTTGAACGGATAAGTTCCCGGAATTGTAAAAGTGGTGGTATTAAATAGAGGAGAGCTTCCGTTGTTAATTAAAGTAAGATTCTTATACAAAGCTAAAGTTCCGGCCGGCGGAGCAATTAAACTGCAATTCTGGCTCACCGAAAAGCTGACATTTTGGGTATAATTTGCGTTAAGCCCATTAATGGTCAAGTTTAGGCTGGAAGCAGCTTTATTCACCACAAAAGTTCCGTTAGTGGTGGCAGAGCTGTAATTGGTTCCGGCAGATACGTTACAGATATAATTATGCGAGCCTGCTGATAGCAGCACATTTTGGTTGTTTTCAGTTGTGGCGTTAATCCCGTTGCGGTACAATCCTAAGCTTACTTCTAAATTTGTGCAAGAACAGCTGGCATTTACATTAGTGCCATAACTCTGCGGAGAAGAGGGAGTAAAAGTAAGGTTGCACGTCGAGGCCTGTCCCGTAATGCTCAAAGTATTTTCAGTAGAGCCGGCAGTATAATTTTGGCTTTCATTGACAGTACAGGTATAATTATAAGAGCCGGTAGCTAAGCTGGAAGTATCCGAAACTCGGTTTCCATTAGTGGCAGTGCCCAGTGCAGTGGAATTACGATATAGGTTTACGGTAACTTGACTAATAGGAGAGTAACAACTGACATTCATAGCTGTGCCCCATACAAAACTCCAGCCGGGAGAGGCAGTTAAATTAATTGTAGGAGCAGCTTGGGTGATAGTAAACGAGGAATTGGTGGTAGCATTTTTCCAGTTAGTAGTTTCGGTAACGTTGCAGATGAATTGGTTCACTCCGGCGGGAAGAGTCAGATTCTGATAATTCTGGGAGGTAATATTGGCTCCGTTCAGATACAGCTGGGCCGCGGCTTCAGTATTGGTGCAGGAGCAGCTGGCATTAACCGGTGTGCCATAAACTTGCGGAGAAGAAAGACTGTAACTTAAAGAACAGAAGCTGGTGTTCTTGTCATTTATAGTTAAAGTATTAGTGGTACTTTGAGAAGTATAATTTTGATTCCCGCTGGTGTTGCATAAGTAGGAGTAAGAGCCCACGCCCAGAGTAGAAACATCGGAAACCATTCCGCCTACTGAACTTCCGATATAAGTCTGGTTTCTCCACATCGAGAAGTTTATTTGGGAATTGCTAGGCGAACAGCTGACATTAGTTTGAGTTCCGCTAACTACATTCCAAGAAGATAAGGCAGTTAAAGTTAGCGTAGGCACCGCCTGGCTTACATTAGCAAAATAAGTTTGGCTGGAAGCAGAATAGTTTTGGGTAGCCGGATAAGTTAAAGTATAATTCCACACTCCTGCGGCAAGAATAGAATTTTCTGTAACTGAACTTCCGGAAGAAACTAAGCTTCCATTACGATACAGATTAAGTGTTCCTTCGCTGATGGTTTTAGTTCCCGTAGCATTAACATATCCGCCATAAGTGTAATTCTTATCACTCTCACTTCCGTTTAAATAAAGATGAATGGAACTGGATGAATCAGCTTGGCTTACTGAAATAGCATATTGTGAAGTAGAATTCCAATTGTTGCTGGTGTCATTGGCATACATCTTCCAGACATAGCTTCCGGCGCCTAAGTTGGAATAGCTGTAATAAAATTCTCCGCTGAGGTTGGTAGTTATAGTATAATTCTGCAGGACTCCACTAAAGTTATGCTCAATCAATACTTTGCTTAGCGCCAGATTGTCTGTCCAGGTAACATTAAATTGATTTGTGGCAGAAGGATAAGTTACCGGATAACTTGGAGAAGTTTTATTATTAGACCAGCTGGGTGCAGTAATATCAGCTACGGTAAAAGTAGTGGTCTGAGAGCTGTTGATATTCCCTGAAGTATCGTTAGCAATTAATCTTACGGTATAAGTCCCTTTAGCGGTGGTAAGAGTAGTGTTGTATTGGTAGCTCCATACGTTGGAGTCTCCCTGAATCAGAGTATAAGTAGAGATGCTGGAGTTGGGAGCAGTTAGGTTTATCCTGACTGTGCTTAACACCCCATTATCAGTTACCGTAGCAGTGATATTAGTGAATTGAGTTTGATTTATTGCCGATGGTGTGGCTGATAATCCCGTTACGCTAGGAGCAGTAGTATCAATTATAGTAATATTGATGTGAGTTGATTCTGCACTTAAATTATAAGTTGAAGTATTGTATATCACATAAAATTCGCTTACACTGGTGATATTTCCCGTAGCATTAACGTACCAGGTAGTATTGCATCCCGAGCCTTCCTGCATATTGCTTAAACAGGAGAACCGGGTAGAATTAGCGGGGTTGCTGGAGTTGGTCCAGAACGGCGAGCTGGGAGTAGTAGGAACTAACTCGCCTACCGCCATCCCTGTAAGCGAGAACGGAGCTAAGAAAATATTATCTACCACGTAAGCCAGATAATTCCATACTTTTCCCCAGAAACTTACCTGCGGCGGAGTTAAAGCAACTGGATCAAGATAAGCGACAACTTCTCCGCAATTTCCATTGACACAATTAACCTGCGACTTGAACATGAAAAACTGGTTGTGCGAGGCATTGGCATTAGCTGCAGGAGATATTAACACGGCTTGCAAATATCCTATTTTAGAAACATTCAAAGTTCTAGACGAGCTGGAATTAACGTTGTTGTAATAGTCGGTGCAGTTTACTGACCAGGAATAAATCCCGTTGTGCATGTTATTGAGAGTGAAATTTTGGTTGATATCTTTGGTAATGGAAGTATTAGTCTGGTTGACGGAATTATTAATAATTAATTTGCAATTGCTAATATTAGAACTATCGCTGACATTGTAGATGAAAGTTACATTACCGGTTCCGCTCACATTATTATCCTCGGGAGAGACTAAATTTATTACTGGAGGAACTATCTCCGTAAGAGTGGCATTCTGCAAATACTGTAATCCCGTTCCGCTAGAAATGGTATCTCCGGAAGTGGTGCCATTTCCTTGCGCTTCGGGAAGAACACTGGATCCCAAGGCTATAGCCCAAATAGCATCTCCAGTAGCCCATAACCCGGAGCAATCTCCGCCGGTATCAGTACGCTTGAGATTAGCTAAATTAGTAGCATAACTTCCATCGGTCCCGGAGTAAACTGAAGGTAAGGTATAGCAAGGGTTTACTGAAGAGGTGGTGGTATTGACATACACAGTTACGGTAGCATTGTACGCCATACTGCCATTGCTCAGATACAAGTAACCGGCGATAGGCTTGCTTAAAGCAAAAGCAGAAAGAGTAAGAACTAGCAGGAGCAGAACGTATATGGTCCATAAAGGTGTAGTTTTAGTTCTCATTGGTGTAAAGCTTTTTGAACAACTCCACTTTTTTATTCTGGGCGAGCTTGTAAAGTATTATTTTTCCGACGATAACTTCTTCTGCAAACTTCTCTTGGACTAAACGGGTAATTATTCTGGAAGTAGTGCTTACGGGCACTGTAGCAGTTTGGGCGAGAGAATTCAGATGATATAATTGAGAAGGATGATTAAAGAGGGCGCTAAAAATAGCTAATACGTTTGGCTCCACTAATCCGCTTAACGGCTCTACTTGTTTGGACACAGCCTCAGCTTTATTTGGGGCTTTTTAAATCTTTCCATAAATGGTAGAAGTATACCAAAAATGGTAAAGTTTGAGATAATCCAAATTCTTAAGAAAAACAAAAACGACTATGGAGAAAAGTGCGGGAGATTTTAAATTTACCATTCTAAAATAGTAACTACTATTACGTACTCGAAATAATTTATATTCTCCATCGATATTCTAAAGATTATGAATTTAAAATTAAACACTTTTGGCAAGAAAAT
>JACRPH010000078.1 GCA_016214025.1 Candidatus Woesearchaeota archaeon | reverse complement strand
TTCCCTAAGTGCCTCAAGCGCCACCCGGGACTTAAAATCCGCGTCAAATTTCTTGCGCATCATAACTGTTCCCTCCTGATTAAAATTGTAGCAGTTTTTACATCTTAACCAGTGGTCCAGTTTTTGGGGTCAATTATACCTTGAAGCCAAACAATTAAGCGCGGACCTGGATGATCCCCAATTTGCCAGACAAGCCATAAATTATGGCTATGGCAAGACTGTAAAATGGGTGGTCTTATCCGACTTTGAAGGTATCATCGTTTTCAACGCCCTGCTTAAGCTAAAAAAGGAACGCATCAGCGAGAGAACGGTATTAAAGCTCAAATACACGGAATATCTGGACAAGATCGATGATTTATGGCTCCTCTCCAAAGAAAGTTTCTTTGGCGATAAACTCAATAAGCACGCAGAAAGCATAGGCCATATCACCAATAAAGTCCCCGTCAACGAACTCCTATTATCGAAACTTTTGATCTGGAGAAATGCGCTCATCAATAAGATTGCCGGCGATAACGAAGGATTGAGCAAGGAAGATGTCGCGGAATGTGTCCAGCGGCTTCTTAATCGGCTGATATTTATTAGAACATGTGAGGATAGGGGGATAGAAAGCGAGAAGAATCTATTAAGAAATCTAACAAAAGAATGGCAAGGCGGGGATAAACGCCTGGATAAAATGCTGCAAGATGTTTTCAGGAATTTTGATGAGGGCTATGACAGCAGTCTTTTTGAAAGGCACCTGGTGGACAACATTAAGGTAAACAGCGATCTTTTATATGATGTTATTAGCGGGCTTTATGAAGATATTAAAGAAGATGTCGAATTCGATTTTGCGGTAATCGACGCCGATATTCTGGGAAGCATCTATGAGCAATATTTGGGGACGATCCAGAAGGGTGAGGGAGGAAAGGATAAAGAAAAACGCAAGAGCCATGGCATTTACTATACTCCGAAATACATTGTGGATTATATAGTCACGAATACACTCGGCAAGATACTTGAGGAAGCGATCAGGGATAAAGATTACGCGAAGATCGGCAAGCTCAAGGTTCTCGACCCCGCCTGCGGGTCGGGTTCGTTTCTTTTAAAGGCGCTGGAGATGTTCGATGATGCGTATGGGAAAACCCCGGATTTCGCCAAATTCCCCAAGGGAAGAAAGATAAAGACCTTATGCAATAATATTTATGGCGTGGACCTGGATTCGGAGGCCGTTGAATTAACTAAGCTGAATTTGCTTTTGAGCTCCACATATTCTAGAAAGAAACTTCCAAATCTGAACCATAATATAGAATGCGGAAATTCACTGATAGACGACCCGCAAGTTGCAGGAGATAAGGCGTTTGATTGGAATAAGCGGTTCAAGGATGTAATGGATAAAGGCGGCTTTGACGTGATAATCGGGAATCCGCCGTATATTGGTTTTCATGGTTTTAAAAATGAAAAGGGATATTTTGCAAAACGATTTCAATCTGCCAAGGGTAAATACGATATTTATATCCCCTTTATTGAAAAATCAATTGAACTGCTCAAAGACGGCGGGATTATGGCATTTATTTGTCCATCGGCTTTTATGAAGCGCGACTACGGGGACGCTATTCGAAAATATATTCTGGAAAATGCCAAAATATTGGAAATTGTGGACTTTCAACATGAAAAGATATTTGGCGATGCCCTTAATTATACGTGTATTATTATTTTCCAAAAAGCGAAAGATATATCAGGGTACAGGATAATGATCAGGGAGAGTAAACTTGAAGGCGTCCCTTTTACAATAAAACAAGAAGACATCGATAATAATCCATGGGTATTTAGTAAGCAAGAAGAATTAGGACTAATCAAAAAGATAGATCGACATCCGCATCTAGAGGAGGTCGCCGATATTTCCGAAGGGATTGTTACCGGGAACAACGAAGTATTCCTATTAAAAAAATCGGACCATTATGGGGTTGAACCCGGCTTACTCTTTGATGCTATTAGAGGGAATGAAGTCAGAAGATATTTCATGGAGCCGCATGAATATTCTTTGGTTTATCCATACTATATTAAAAACAACAAGACCTTGGTTATAAAAGAAGCCGATTTTAAAAAAGAATATCCGAAAGCATTCAAATATTTGCAAGATAATAGATCAAAACTATCCGGCAGAAGATATTTTGAAAAGAGTTCCAAAGTATGGTATGAATTATGGAATCAGAGAAATATGTCTGAATTAAGCCGAATCAAGATTGTTACACCGGAACTTTCAGATTCAAACAGATTTTCAATCGCACCGGCAGAAGCTTTTCCGACTGACACAGTGTGTTATATCATACCCAAGAAGATTTTTGGTTGTGACGCCCATTATTTGCTGGCAATTATGAACTCAAGATTAATTGAGTATTATTATAAAAAGCGTACCGTTCCAAAAGCAAGCGGTTTTTACATATATAAAGTTATGTATTTGAAAGGTGTGCCTATTAAGGTAATTGATTTTGCTGATTCTAACGAAAAGAAAATTCATGCTGGCATAGTAAAACTGGTTAATAATATGCTTGACCTTAATCAGCAGTTTGCCAATGTAAAAGATAAGCAAACCTCTGAAACCGAACGCTTGAAAAGGCAAATCGAGGAAACTGATCGGGGAATAGACGAGCTTGTTTATAAGCTTTATGGGTTGACGGAGGAGGAGATAGGGGTGGTGGAGGAATCAACAAAAGGAGGATCACGTGAGTAGAAAATGACAAGCCCCCTATAATTGACCCCAAAAACTGGACCACTGGTTAAGATGTAAAAACTGCTACAATTTTAATCAGGAGGGAACAGTTATGATGCGCAAGAAATTTGACGCGGATTTTAAGTCCCGGGTGGCGCTTGAGGCACTTAGGGAAG
>JACRPH010000077.1 GCA_016214025.1 Candidatus Woesearchaeota archaeon | reverse complement strand
TTTTTTGACTCCGTAGGTAGAAAATGCACCGGAAAATTACAATCGTATATCCCTGGGTTTTACGCAATGCCTTGCGAGGCACAAATAGGCCTTAATCCATTCGATGAAAAATTTGGTTTCGGATGTAAAGAGTATGCCTCAACTTTATATGCAGAGGCGTTATACGGCACAGTATAATTCGTGAGTGATTTTTGCGTAAGCGCTGGCAAGGCCAAGAAGTTCTCTTTTGCTAAACGAACTTTAGTTGAAACCCAAGTTTGACAGATAAATAGAAAAAGTGTTCTTAGCAGTTTGATTCTGCTATGAAACAAACTAAACTAAGAACGTTAACAATAAAACCCAACTACAATATATCTCTTCCGGTTGGAACCGCCTTTGCGGTGAAGAAATACAGCGAAAAACTTGATTTTGAGAATATCTTTTCAAGATACAAGAAAAAAGGCATAGGTATTATTGGTCTTATTGAGGCTATGATTACCTACCGTTTAACAGAAAACCAAAGCACTTCTCGTGCAAGTGATTGGATTAATCGCACAGATGTACTAAATCTCTTTGAGTTGAGTGCGTTTGAAGAACGCACTCTTTTTCGTGTCCTAGAAATTGCGGGAGATAATTATGAAGAAATAATTCATCTTCTCCAGATTACTTTGTTTAAATTATATGATTTTCCTCATACTGATATCAACATGGACTGGACAAGCTTTGTGCTTTGGGGCACTAAAGCTGAATTGGGAGAATATGGTTATAGCCGAGCCCATAGGCCAGATAAAAAACAAATTACAGTTGGTATTTCCCAATTGGGCGGACCAATTAATATTCCGGTTGGTCTTACTGTGCAAACAGGGAATACTAATGACCAAACACATTTCAAGAAGACATTCTTGCAGGTGTGTGAACACCTCAAACTGGATTCAATGGTTGTCTTTGACAAAGGTGCACAAAGCAAAGATAATCTTGATCTTGTGCTTGCACACAAAATGAAATATCTTTCAGCCAAAAAGTTGAATAAGAGTGATGATAAACGAATCAAATCGTTTATCAAATCAAAAGAGAATTGCATTGATGAAGAAAAAGGGATTCATGGGATAATTATTGAGTATCCCAGTCGATTCGATTATTTCTTTTTTTCGGAACAATTAAAGCGTGACCAAATCGAAGCTAAACTTCGGATGGCGGAACATAAGCTTACTGAAGCAAAAGAGATTCAATCTGCATTGGGCAAAGGAAAGCCTTTGCCAGCTAGGTTTTTGCTCAATAATCCACTGGTTGATATAACCTATTCTTATCAAACAAAACTCAAAGATCTTACCGAGGAACAAGCAAGAAAGCTCGTTCAAAGTGCTTCAATTAGTGGCAGAGAAGGTTTTTTCTGCCTTGTTTCTTGCGAGAAATTGACATTAAGTCAAGCATTAAAGATTTATCGAATGAAAGATTCAATTGAGAAAGTTTTCCAATCTCTCAAAAATGACATTAATATCAAGCCACTGCGAGTATGGACGACAAAAAGTCTTTGTGGAGCGATTCTCATTGGCTTTTTGGCGCAATTAGTAATATCGCTGATGCGATATGACTACAAAGAACTGAGTCAGGTTGCGCCAAAATTCATCAAAATCAGCCTGATGAATTTGACAGTTACGATAGAAATGCTTGAAACTGGGAGAAAAAAAGAAATTTATTCCAATTTTGATACGATAAACACACTAATTTTAACCCAGAAAGCAGCAGGAACATAGCAAAAGAGCAGATAAATTACCAACTGTCAATTAAGTTTTGCCATTGAGTTAGTTAGCAAACTGTCAAACTTGGGTTGAAATTAAGTTACGCTCCTCTCTGTACTGCAGTAAGGGAGCGGCAAAAGAGAACGGCGTGCCAGCGCTCAAAAACACCACCACTGCCGTTCGCCTCGCCTCTTTCCCGCTAATAAATGTTTGATGAAAGAGTGACTTAACTTCGTGCCGAGCAGAAGCTTAGCTCGGCTCACCAATTGGCTAAGGTGGTGGTGTTTTTGGCAAAATCACTCACTTTTTGGACTGTGCCGTATTTCTTAGTATTTATGAGTGTTGAATCAAAACTAAAAGAAGATTTGGAATTCGCCAAAAGAACCGAAGAAGCGTGGAAGAGTTATG
>JACRPH010000052.1 GCA_016214025.1 Candidatus Woesearchaeota archaeon | reverse complement strand
GGTTGGGGTTGGCTTTACTTACAGTGTAAGGGAAATTATCTTTAGGTAAAACAGATTACATGCTTCCGTGAAAATTCTGGTTAGAAAATAATTTAACGAAAAAACTTTAATTCTCTCTTCTCTTCATCACCAAAAACCCGCCTATCGCTACTACCATAATCAGTATAATGGCATAATCGCTGAATTCAGGGACGCGGAGCATTAACCATAACAGTGATGGAAGTGCTGTTAGCAACATTTCCAGCTTCATCCCCGCATTCAATGTAAGTATAGTAAGTGACATTAGTTTTTGTACAAAATGTCACTTACTTATAGATAATTGTGTTGATTATGTTAGAGTCAATGACATTACTCGTCCCATTAGGTGTATCAGCTACCCCACACCTGAAAATTCAACGTCTCCCATGTTTCTACTAGAAGATTCGCTTGTTTTCCAGTTTGATTACTGGTAATAAATAATCACAGTTTTAAGCTACTTTTAGTTACAGGTAATAAAAAAGCAGCGAAAGATTTAAATATAACTTTGCTTATCAGTAATAAATAATCCTAAAAAAATACAACTATTAATTACAGGTGAGCATATGAGCTTAGCTTCAAAGACTTATTACCGTATTGCCCAAGAAGTAGAGAAGTTAATGAATTCAGACGCAGATGAATCCAGAAAGAAGGAATACCGCAAAGTTGCCGGCCAAAATTATTTTTATTCTGCCATCGAAGCTTTAGAGTGGGTTTTGAAGAAATCGGGAATTGATCTGTATTCTATCAACAGCCATCAAGATCGGCTGGCTTTAGTTAAGAAAAACAGCAGCCAGTTCAAAGAGCCTCTGAAATTAGTCCTAAAATTTGAAATCATGATTAATTACGATTACCGCAGGAAAGTTGCCTACAAAGGAGAAAATGGGAATAAGTTTCTGATTGTTAAAGAATTTGCTGAGCTCTGCCAGAATGAAATCACCTGAGAATTACGGCCAAAAGAAATTGGATAGGATTGATCCCTACCAAACTCTAACCACGCAGTTTGAAGAACTGATCTTTTCATTAAAAAATGAGCTTTCGAAAATAAAAGCAGTTAATGCTTTAGTCCTATTTGGCTCGTTTGCCAGGGGAGATTATTCTTTCCGGCATTCTGATATGGACGTAATGATTTTCTTAGATAAAATAGAAAAAGACGGAAAATTAGAGGAAGAGCTCAGGAAAAAAGTTATCCAGCTAAATTTGGGAAAGAAGATAAGTGTTCATACTGTATTCCAATACCGGAAAATAGAAGAGGAAGACAAAAGCTTGATGCTGACCATTGGAAGAGAAGGCCGGATTATTTTTGCCCGGAAATCATTGGTTATTTCTAACAACTTAATGGGGTTAAAAGAATATCATTTAATAAGATTTGATGCTGCCAATATTAATCCGGTTAATAAAAATAAGCTTCAGCGTTTTCTTTACGGGTATAAAATCAAAGGCAACCGGTATTCTGGGATTATTGATGATGAGAAAGTTATTAGTGCAGGAAAGGGGGCTATCTTAATTCCCCATGAATTAGTCCAGAAAGTGTTGCTGTTTTCCCAGCAGATAGGCATTAAAGCGGTCCAGAAAGGGAAATTTTATAGGTGAAGCTTTTATTTGCAGATGGGAAGAGGGATGCAGCTCGTTACACCAACTCAAGTTCACCAACCCGACCAAAAACCAGCAAAAATGGCCGGAACTCTGAACATGCACCTAACTAAACTGCATTTAACGTTGTGAACTACTTCGAAGTTCGTTTGCCATTTTTTTTGGTCCGATAGGTTTTTATAGAAGAAAGCTACCGCCAACTTTAGTTAGTTGTACAGAGCACAACCATCAATGTGCTCATTTTTTCTTTAAGAACTCAGAGAATAAGAACTTTACTGCTCGGGCGGTTTGATACGCATTTCATCTGCGGGTTTCAGTGCGCTTCAACCCGCCAAGTGTTCATGCACGCCCTCGCATTAATGGTACAGAAATTCTCCTAGACCTAACTTTCCTCAACCTCAAGACAAAACTACCCCAGGACCATATCTACCCTTCCACTAACTTCTACTCCAGAAATAATTCCTTCCATAGACACCGGGGCGGATTTACTTTTATCCACTGTTAAATCCCCTTCAAACACCCTCAACGCCGCTTTATCTTTAGATTCTAGTTCATAACGCAGCTTTCCTCTCCCCAATATTAAGTTCCCCTTCCCATTACTTAATTCTACCTTCGGCAACTCTATTCCCAGTGCTTTAATCTGCTCATACTCCAGCCCTTGGAATGAAAGCTCCAGCTCCTTCCCTGATAAGGCAATTCCATTTACACTAATCCTGGCTGCTGTTCCTTCTAAGGAAAGAGATCTACTATTGAAATTAAGGTTCCCCCCGAAATCATCTATCTTCAGTTCGACTTGCTCCAAAGAACCCAATTCTAAGGTTTGTTTGTTCACCATAAGTTTAGTATTAGCCTTGATGAATCTTACATTTAATACTGCAAATTTAGCAGTGCTGCTGATGGCAGGAATAGTATTGAACGAAGTCTCAAGCCACGTTCCGGATTTAATCCCTTCGGTAAGTTTTTTAGAAGAGGATATTACCTTAGTTATACTTGTTTCCTCATTTACACTTATTTCTTCATTTACACTCGTTTCTCCATTAACATCAGCTATACTTTTTTTTCCTGCAGTAACTGCCCCTTCATCATCGCTATCGTCTTTAGGAGTGGAAGTTATCTCTGGCGTAAGCACTGAACCAGTTACAGATTCTATGTCGCCAGTACTAACGCTAGCTCCAATAATACCTTTAATGTTCTCTCTCTCCGTAAACCACAAAAAAATCCCCACTTGGAGCAGGATTATAACTGTAGTAATTAGCACATAATAACGCACATAACGCATTGCTTTTCCATCCACGTCCGGTTCATTCATTCTAAACCAGCTAAAGAAAAAGCGTATTTATACATTTATATCTTGGGATGTACATCTTAGGATATTTAGTCCACAACTGGTATTTCTCGATATGCCTCTCCTGCCGCTTACTTACTTCTCGCTTTCTTATTGTATTCCTTCTGTTTTTCCTGGTGATATTCGCAGAACACAATTCCCGGAACCACTTTCCGTTTGCACCTAACGCAGACACCGTCTTTTCTTCGAGAGGTGTAACTTCCCCGCCGCTCTTTATTCAACTTCTCTTTATTAAGGTGATAGAACTTGACAAAACGATTGGGATATTTGAAAGATTCTTCGGCTTTTTCTTCTTTTCCTTTAGCTCCCTCTCTCTTTTTCTCTGCTTCTTCTTTAGTCTCTTTCTTTAATTTATTCCACCACTCGCGTATAGACATGTTCTCACCTCTTTAATAATGATCATTAATCCTAAAGTTAACTCATTTTATATTACTTCTGGCACACTGGACAATATGATGTTCCTCTTCCTCCCATCGCCTCTTTTTTCAGCAGATGCCCTTGGGGACATTTCTTCTTTCGATACACCCTCAGATACTTTTGATTTTCACCAGCACCTTCCAGATGAATGTACTCATCAACTGACGTTCCTTTATGCTTAATCCCCTCTTTCAACACCAAGATTATGCTTTCATACAGCTTTTTTGTTTCCGTCGAATTCAAACTGCCTATCTTTCTCTCGGGATTAATACCTGCATGATACAACGCTTCCTGAGCATAAATGTTTCCTATGCCGGCAATAAACGATTGGTCCATTAACGTTACTTTGACCTTAGCTCTGCTCTTCTGAGTCAACATCTCTTTAAATTTTCCCAACGTAAACTCTGAATCCAGCGGCTCTGGACCAAGCTTAGATAAAGCCATATTTAATTCTTTCTCTTCCATTAATCTAAAACTGCCAATTTTCCTCACCGAATTGTGTGTAAGTATCGAACCATCGTTAAATGTAAACGTAGCTAGGAGATGTGGCTGATAACACTTTTTCTTCTGTTCTAGCTGCGCTTTTTCTACAAAATAAAACAGTCCGGTCATTCCCAGATGCACTAAGAAATATTTCCCATTATCCAAGCACATTATAATATACTTTGCCCGGCGCCGAACATCGATAAATCTGAATGGGGTCAAATCTTTAATCTTAGGCTCAACCAAAGAATCCAGAACCTCTACTTTAATCACTTTATTTCCAATTATCTTCTGTTTCAGCTGAGCTACAATCGTTTCCACTTCGGGCAATTCGGGCATAATCGCTGCTAAAAACAAAAAGATATATAAAGGTTGTTTTTAACTCTAGGATAGTCTAAGACAGAAAAGAATAAATAAGTGGAGAGTATTTATCGCTTAAACAATACTTAAAAAATAAAGAGGTGGATAAAAATGACTGAAGATCCCGATTTTAAAGGAGGAAGCTCTAAATATTATATTGCTATTACTGTTGCTATTGTAGTAATTCTAGGGGGAGTGTTCTTCTGGGCAATTCAATTTGGAGGATTTGACATTACTGGAGCAAGCGCCGCTGATATGCAGAGTGAAGCTGCAGCCGGAACTACGGGAGATGAAAAAGGTGCTTTAGATAGCAGTACAGTTAGCGCAGGCACATCTGGTGCGGAAGGGAATACTGTTTCCGGTTCAGCTGGAACAACTGCTACAAGCAATTCTAGGTCTATTAGTGATACTGGCTCGTTAAGAAAGCCAGGAACGGATGTAAAAGTGTCACTAGATACTATCCCCACCATAAATGCTCCTACCAGAATAGAGGACTTAGAAATTAAATTCAGCAACCTCAACACTAATATTCGGGTAAATAAAGAAGCGTTGGAATTAACCTCACTGGACAAGATTGATTTGAAGGTGCATGGCTTCTCTGGAAATATCATTTTGAACGAACGCACTTTATCTTTAGAAGGAAAAGTAACTAAACTTGATGTCAACGGCGTGGTATTATCTTCAAATGAATTAGAAATTTCTTTTGCCGGATTAGATTATGAATCAGTAAGCACCATTGGAATGGACCTAACCACAATAGAATTATTCAACTCTAAAGGCAAGTTAGAATCAGGACAGGGAAAAGTCAGTTTTGAAGTTGAGCCCAAAGACCGGATAACTTTGACTAATTTCCTGGGAGAGGGAGTGATGGACAAGAAAGGCAACGTTACTTTATCGCTGGACGGAATCGTCAAAGGAATTAATACAGTTGGAACGGTGGATGTTGTGTTGCAGTAAGCTGATTATTTTTGAAATTATTTCTTTATCTTTTTTCTCTTTAATCTTTGCTCAAAATTTATACCCTAACTTCACTTTCACATCCAACCCAGAAGCATCGTATTCATGCTCGGTGTTTTTAGTTTCTACCGCGCCATCCTGGACGGTATATTCATCAACTATAAAAGAAGGAATTTTCTCATGGCGGTATCCAGCTAATGCCTCCAAGCTAAAGTTGTGAAATTCTACACTAAAACCACCAGCAGGCTCCACAAAATATCCCGTTCCATAGGAATCTGCATCGGTGCGGATGTCTTGGTACACTCCCGCAGAATTAAGCGCTTCCCACGTAATTAGTCCCTCGCGCACTTCTTTGGGATCATCATTCACATGAATGTGCAGGATGGAATGGCTGTCAAGGCGGGAAATACCCCCTGAAAAGTTCACCCACGGGCGGAATTTAAATGTTTTTCCTATTTCTATGGGCGAGTATTGTGCTCCTATACCCAGCGCGCCATACCAATCCAGCTCTTGCGTCCAAGTAGAGGGAGTAGCTCCAAATTGAATCGCTGATAAAGAGGCATCATAAGTTTCTTTATCTGTAGTCTTACCAAATATGGCTGAAGAAGAGTAGTCTACATTAGCCCCCAAGCGCAGCATATCCCTCGGAAGAAAATGCCAGGGAGTAGAAACGGCTACTTCTGCCGTCAAATAAGGCAATTGTTCGCCTAATTTCATAAAGTCTTTGAACCCAGGCATGGCCGGCTCAAATTTCTGCCGGGTTTCATCTACATAATCATCAAGGTCATCTCCTACAGCCAGGGTGCGGTAGCCGAAGCCAACGGAAGGGGTGAGGTGCCAATTGCTTTCATCACGCTGCTGGCTGCTGCCACTTTCATCTGCCTGAGCAGTTACCGTCGCCAAAGAGGCAAGGGCAGCTATTCCACAAACCGCCGGAACCAGAGAAGTTTTGGGTTTCATAACTTGCTAGGAAAAACAACTACTATAAAAATAAAGTGGTGGTGTGAGATATATTCTAAGATATATATACTGGACTACATACTTGTCATTACTTTAAAATAGTCACTAACTAGTAAGATTTATAAAGCAAAGGCTTTTCTTAGCAAAGTATGACCTCTGTGTTGGAAGAAATTTTGCAGGCGTTTGAACAGCACCCCCGGTTATTTCGGCTTCCTTTAACTTTATCTTATGAGCATGACGAGGTAACGGTGAAGTATCTTCTTTCTTCGCTGAAGATTGCACCTGAAGAAACCCACACCCAGATGATAAGTTCTTTTTGTGAGCGCTTTAGCTCTGATAAGATAGAAATGCATGAGCTGTTCGCCAATCCCCATAATTGGACTGACTACCAGCTTTACACTGCTTTCTCAGTTCATTGCCAGCAGCAGTTAGGATTGGATGACAAAACTTATTTTCAAGAGGTCGCTCGTAAAACTTTTTTAGATTATCAAGATGGACAGATTTCTATAGCCAGAGCATTTCCACTATCTGCAGTTTTAATGGGAATGCCCAAGCAATTCAAAAATTGGAATAAAGTTACGGAAGTGCAGGTGGAAAAAGTTAAGGCTTCTCTAAATGTGCCCTTAAAAGACATAGATAAAGTGATTCTTCGCCGCAGAACTCTTCCCGAATATCGCTCTAGGCTGGAACAAACTTTAGGCTTAAATTTAGCCCGTGAAGTGCTGCAGAGAGATTGTGACCTAACTCAGCATGCTTTTACCATTACCTTTCAGGAATTGTTCGGCCAAAAAAACCTGAAAGTAGAGAGAACCCATAGTGAAGCTGATGGAAGTGAATGGAGTGAGTACGTAGTTTGCCCCTCTTCTCCCTACCAATCTTTACTAAAAAAGGGGCTCTCCGCGGCGGGAAAAGCATTATGGCAGGTGTTTGTTCCCTGGGCGTATTATTCCGCACTTCAGCAAGAACTTCAACAAAGTCTAGGTTCACTGCGAGAGGAATCCTTTGAGAGAGAGCATACCATCAGAACCATGGCCGAACAATTAGAAAAGAAAAATGCAGCGTTGCAGCGCCAGAAAGAGTTGACAGTAAGGCTACTGCGGGAATTTTCCAAGTCTAGGTTTAGAGGAGAGCGGCATTCCATTAATAACCGCCTGAAAAGATGCCGGGAAGAGATTCAAACTCAAATATATGCTCATCTGTCCCAGGAATTATGTGCTTTTTATGAGCTGACTATGGCTGGAACCATGGAAAGAGAATATTTAATACAGTTGTGCACTCCATTTGGGATTAAAGAAGATTTACTTAACTCTTCTGCTAAGGTCAGAGGACAGTTATCTAAAGTAAAGATAATGGTAAATAACCGTACTGGCCAGAAAGAAGAAGCACCTGCAGATGAGTTGATTAGTATTTTCGGCGATTTTCTGGAAGACGAGATTTACCTTGACGGTGCTTTATCTAAAGCGGAAGAGATTAAGGCCAGATATTCCCCCCTAATTGATGCTAATTCCGCTTTTGCGGGCATAGACCCTTTTGAATTATTTACCCCGTTAAAGATTATAATGGAATCATCTTCAGTAATAACTGACCAGCTGGGCTCTATCGGCGAAGTGGAACTGCTGGATAAGATTGGATTATCCGCTGCGGTTAACGAAGCCTTGGTTTTGGCGCAAAGTGACAAAGGTGCAACTTTAAAAGTTATTCCGCAAATTAATTACGACCCTTTTCTGTACACCAACCGCGATGTTTTTATCAGCACTATCCGAGATTTATTTTATAATGCAATTGACGCCAAAGCAACTGAAGTAACGGTGGAAAGCAGAAGCCCGGTTGATCCGGCTCTGGAAGGGAAACTGCCTCTCCTTGACCCCTCCAAGTTTGCTACTTATCCAGCATTATATGTTGCCGTAAGCGACAATGGAGAAGGCCTTCCCGTGGAAAAAGCAGCCCAGCTTAATTCTTATCTTAGTGGAGCATCAATAGATGAAAAAGAGCTTTCTACTAAGGGAAAAGAGCAAAAAGGGTTAGGCACCAAGAACCTGCGCGACTTTTTGGGGCTGCACGGCGGCCGCTGTTTCTATCAGCCGGCAGAGCAAGGGACTAAAGTTCACCTCTACTTCGAACGGCTGGAGATTTGAGCATACGGTCTGAGCATACGGAAAAGTATTTGATGGTAGTATTTGATGGCAGTATTTGATGGCAGTAGAACTCAACTTCACTGCTTCCTCTGTTCTCTGGCCGCGTTGATATATCCCCCTAAATCGTACCCAAATTTTTCTGCAGCGGATCTCAGCTGGTGAATGTTTTTCGGTTCGGCTACACTTAACATAAACTTAATTACATCATCAGCTGCCACTTTAGCTTTCTGGGCAAAAAACAGCGCAAAATTAGGGCACTTAAAAATTGCTTCTGAAATTACCTGAGACTGCTGGGCCTGCGACACATAGGAGCCGGAATAAATCACCGCTACGCCCCCTTTATTATTCAAAAAATGCCGGAAAGCATCGCTGTAAAATAAGGCGTCAGCCGGCTTTTTGTCTCCGCCTGCACTCACTTCACTGAAATTATAATCTAATATGGCATTTAGCCAGGCCTGGGGGGAAAACATACGATAGTTCTCAAGGTGCTTTATAGCTTGCGCCGTATCTGAAGCCACACATAAGCTGGTGCTGGGAAACCGGGTAAGTTTTTCCTTAGCGATATTCTCTAAAGTTTGGCGTTGAGCCGGATCATCTTCCATAATTAGCATAATGGTGTCTATTCCCGAATATCTAGGAAGGTTATCATCGACGACTACTTCAAATCCTCCCTCTGTGGTATTGCCTTGAGCCATCTTGAACTTACCTCATAGTGAATTTTTAACTCATTATCAGATTAGGTTTACCACTTGAAAATAGTCTCGATTTAAAAGCATTTGTATCCTACAGTATACACATTGCGTCAAACTTACAAAAAGGTTAATAAAAGGAGAAATTATAAGCGTACTAAATTCTTCTTGAATACGGTTGACCCGGACTTATTAGAGGAAATCTCCCAAAAGAAAGCCCTGCACACGTTCAAAAAAGCCGCGGCAGAAGTTCCTGCATATCAAAAGTTCTTACTCAAAAACAAAGTTAATGCAGGAAACATAAGTTCCATTAACGAATATGACCTGCTGGTTCCCTCAACTGACAAAACCAATTACATCAAAAAGTATTCGTTTGAAGAAAGATGCAAGTATGGCCGCCTTCCTAAGCACGGAAATATCGATGAAAGCGGGGGAACTTCGGGAAAAGCGACTAATTGGATACATGACTTTAGCGAAGAAACTTTGCTGTCCAAAGCGGTTAATTTTGAATATAATTATGTGTTTGACGGGGAGAACAAAGATTACTTGGTTATCAGTGCCTGGTCTACCGGCCCTTGGGCTACGGGAATAAAATTCTGCGAGCTGATGGAAAAAATATCTCTGGTAAAGAATACCGCCACTGATCCAAAAGATATTGTAGATACCCTAAAAATGTTTGGAAAGGCTCATCATTATCTGCTTTCCGGTTATCCTCCGTTCATCAAAAACCTGTTGGACGAGCAGGAAAAAGAAATTAATTGGAAAGATTATCATATTGATATCATTACTGGTGGAGAAGGCGTTCCCTTGGAATGGGTGTATTATGTCAAGAAAAAATTAAAGCCCGGGGCAAAGATTGTCTCATCTTACGGTGCATCGGACATTGACATTGGGGTTGGGTTTGAAACACCGTTATGTTTCTTTATCCGTGAATTAGCCTCAAAGAATGAAAAACTGTGCTTAGAACTGTTTGGCAGGGATGAACTCCCGATGGTTTTCCAGTACAATCCGTTGATGCATTATATTCAGCCCATTATGAATAAAGAAGGCAAGCCTGAATTTGAGATGACTCTTCTGGATGATTCTACCGTTCTCCCTAAAGTGAAATATAATCTGCATGATGAGGGGAAAAAGTTCAGATTTAATGAGATGATGCAAATCTTAGAAAAATATGAGCCGCGATTCATGGATAAATTAATTAAAGCTGAACATAATTCACTGGACATACTTAATCTTCCTTTCTTGTGCATCTTTGGCAGAAGCGACGGTACTCTTAGCTTTGATGGAGCAAATGTATTTCCTGACCAGATAGAAGGAGGAATACTGAAAGATAAAGAACTGGCTAGGATAATCAACCGCTTCAAATTCGAAAAGAAGTATGATAAAAAACATACCGCAGAATTTCATATATTAGTGGAGCTGAAGAAAGGCGGCATTGCTAATCCAAATATTAAAACCAAGCTTTCTCGCAGCATTCTGGAACATCTGCAGGAAGTTAATCCCGACTTTCGAGAATCCTATTCTAAGAACAAAACTTTAGCACCAAAGATTAGCTTGTATAGGTATGAACATCCTTTGTTCAAGAAAGATGATGTTAAGGTTAAGAATATTTATTTAACTAAAGCGTGAGTTTTGGATAGGAAAGTGTTATTATTTAGGATAAGGTGCTTCTTGATAAAATTATGAATGGCTTGTGATACTTCTTCCGGCCGTTCTACTGTAACAAAATGATGTGCTCCCCGCAATACTTTTAATTCTGCAGTCTTCACCAGTTTTTTAATAACTTTAGAATACTTTGGCGGGACTATATTGTCATGATCTCCGGTAAGAATCAGGGTGGGAATAGTCAAGTTCTGCAAGGTCCGGTTAATTGTGCTTTGGTTTTTGAACGCGTACCTTTCCATGTTATCCAAAGCTTTTACAATAGTGCGGAGCGGGGTAAGATGGATCAAATGCGAAATTAAATGTAAATTTTCGGTTATGCCAGCATGTGATAAGTCCACCTCTTCTAGATGAAACAAATGGCTTCTCTGCATGGCTTTGTGCTCGGCAATAAAACGCAGTAAGTGAGTAGTATGCGGCCCCAGGTTGAGCAGGCGATTATGATCAAAGGGATAAATCGTGGTTGATTCTACTAATACTAAAGAGGCAGGGAGATGTTTGGGATGATGCATACAATAGTTTATAGCTATACATCCACCCAGGCTGTGCCCAATCAGCACAAATTGGGTTATTTTTTCGTGGTGGATTATCTGGTGGACATCTTGGGCAAAATAGCTCAGGTGATATTTCTCAAATTCTAACGGGGCATCTGATAATCCATGCCCTCTCAGGTCTATGCCTAAAGTGGAATACTCTTTTTGATGCAAATACTGCATTTCTTGTTTCCAGATGGTCCAGTTTCCGCCCACGCCGTGCAGAAACACTAAAGTTAAAGGGTGCTTCCCTTTCTTGTAAGTGTAAAATATCTTTGTCCCATCAAATGAACGGAGTCTCTTTTTTACCATATGTTACGGTAAGAAAACAGAAGTATATAAATTCGACTGTGGTCTCATAATCTCAAAAGCGTTTGAGATAAATGTAACTTTTAAAAACAAATGTCAAATGCTTACAGAAACTCTTTGGCCAGTCCATGACACTTTTTTAATGCTTCCAGATGCATGACCTTTTCCCTGACTATTTTCCCCGATAAGTTCCCTTTTTTGGCATATTCTCCTACTTCTTTTTCTACCAGGAAAGCTTGCTGTTCTAAGAAATGGTGCAAATGTTCTTTACTTTCAATATTGTGCTGGGAAACCAGTTCTAACAAAGCTAAAAAATGAGCCTGAGAATGATATCGTTTAGGGACTTTTTGCTGTACTTCCTGCTTGAACAAGGATTTAGGCATCAGACAAAGGAAATACGAAGTGGTTAATAAAGGTTGAGTATATGTAAAATAGGTTTTGAACGGTTGTTCTTGTTCAAGAATTTAATACTGCCCTTTCTCTGCCAGCTCTTCTTTCTTTAATTCGCGTTTCATCTGGGCATACTTGTCTTCGGGAGAGAATTTAGGCGGCCGAGGCAGCACCGTTTTAGCTCCGCACTTGGGGCAAGTTTCTTCCAGAGTATAAGTTTCGCAAGAAATACATTTATGAATGTGCTCACTCATAGTTTACTCACTCTTTTCCCGGGTGATTGATGCCGTAGAAATTTTATCATTAAACTTTTCTATCACTTCTTCGAGCTTACGCAGCATTTTCTCTGCCGCTTTGTAGTCAATATCCTCTAAAATAAATTTGTATTTTCCCCCGCCCAGATAGGTTAAGGTAATGGTGGAAGAAATCTTTCCAATACTAGCTAAAGTTGATTTAATTCTATCAATTCCATCGGAAGCATACGTCTTCAGCGATATTTCTCCGGTAAGGAATATTTTCAATGGCTTGAATTTTTCTAATACGATAGCAGTTAATTCTTTGGCAATATTTTTTTCTACTCCTAATTGTTCTAAATCAGCATTACCGGCAGCAATTTCTCTAAAGCACACATATAAATGCGAGTATTCTTTCATCACTTTGCTGCTAACCTGAGTATAAATTTCGTACAATGGTTTCTTAAGTTTCTCGGAAACGCTTTTTAGAATAGATTCGGCTTTTAATTCTTGTTTTATCTCTTCCAATTTCTCGGCGCGCTGGGTGGAATTAGCTCGGCGCAGAGATAAGTCGATATTGCCGGTAGCAGGATCAATGCGGATGACTTTACATACTATCTGCCGGCCGATTTCTACATACTCGCGTAGGTTTCTGATTCTTCCCGGAGCTACTTCAGAGATATACACCACACCGACTTTATTTCCGTATTCCAGCATTTCTACGAACACAGAATTGGGGTAAAGTTTGGTAACTTTGCAGAGAACTATCTCATCAACTTCAGGAAGGCCATGCTTGCGGTATAACATCATAAGAAGTAATTACAAGCGGTTATTTATAAAATTACCCCAATATTTCCAACACCCTAGCTGAAATTCTGGACTTTCCGCCAGAAGGATAAGCTAATTCTTTGTTGCACACTAAGCAGCGGACTATCTGAGCCGAAGTTCCAAAGATAACCTGTTCATTCTTGCATTTAGAGCATCTTACTTTGATAAATTTGCTTTTAGCCTGTTGGAGCATTTTAGTCATTTTTACACCTAGACGAATTCTACTTTTTTAGCTCTGATTCCTTCTGCCTGGCAGCTAGTTTTCTTGCACACAGCACAAGTATATCTTAAATCAGTCTTTTTGGTACTTTTGGCACCGGAGCGCTTAAACTTGGTGACTGCCGGCTTGGAATACCTGCCCCAATTGCCCATGCCCCGGGCTTGTCCTTTTAATCTGGCTCTGATTTTGGAGCCGTGGCTCAATGAGCTGGCATTCTTTTTTTTGTTAGCAGCAACTTTATGTTCAGTATGCTTCTTGCACGTCTTGCAGAAGCGCTTGATGGTTTTGGGTATTTTCATTGATTATCACTTGCTTGTTGATGTTTATGGTAAGACTGAAGGTTATTTATAAAGTTTATTATAATAGTGAAAGTTTTCCGGTGAGCTTATCTATCTCTTCCTCTTCATCCGGGCCGATGCCTGCGCAAGTCTTAGTCCCGGGAGCAATCACAGTTCTTCCGGCATCAGTAATTAAAGAAGCAGTTAAGCCGGCATCCTTGGCTAATTGGAAATAATGAATCAGCTCTTTCTCATCTTTCACTTTCAGCACAATCTTGGCCATTCCTTGTGAGCGCCATTCTTTTATGGTAGATGATGGTGATTTTAGGACTGCTTCTACGGAAGCGTGTGCGCATTGCGCTCCTAACTTTCCTTTAGGAAGCTTTAAGTCCTGCCGTACGAGTATAACTTGTTTTAGTTCAGACATTTTATTTCTCCAAATCATTTACATCCATTACTTCTATGGATTTTAATTCTTCTTTAAACGATAACGAAGAGTTCTTATCCGGAACAAATAATATTTTTCTTTTAACATTAAATTTCCCTAAATTTTTAATCGCTTTCTCTATGTCTTCTCTTTTTAAGCTTTTCTTCCACTTAACTTCTAAGGCCACTTCTGGCTTTTTGAACTTTAACAACAGCCCGTCTACCTCATAATCACTTCCTTCTGCTACAGATTCGGTTAACCCCAGCTTTTGTGACAAAAATTCTCTTACATTATCTTCTATTATTATGGGAAGATTCATGGAAATGATTTCTTGAAGCTCATTGGGGTTCAATTCTCTTTCTCCAATGGTGTATTTTTCATCAGCAAGGTAAAACATTTTGACTAAAGGAGAAGTGTGTTTATAAATAAACTTGCGCTGGTCAAATACTATAATCCTCCTTAGGATGCCTAATTCGATTAGCGTGAGCAAGTGCTGTTGAATTAAAGAGGGGTTGTCTTTTTCAAGAAGCTTTCTAGAAAATAAATAACTTGAAATCTCTCCGGAAATTACTTTTCCAGTAGCAACTGCCCGCAGGATTCCTTCGTAAATAGCGGAGAGGGTTCTTTCTTCTTCCGAGAAGGTTTCTCCAATCAAAGAAGGAATTGCTTTTCTGGAAAATTGGACTAGCTCGCTTAGGCTTTCTTTAGAGAGGTTATTTTCCAAGAGTTGGATAGTAAGCGGCTCTCTCATCAAAACTGCTAATTCCAGCTTATCTTTCAGAGGAAAATTTTTGGGCAGGGCAGCCAGGGTTTCATTCAGGCTGAAGATGGGAATCAGCATTTCTGCAAACAGGCCTAATAAAGGGGATTTAGACGAAAAGAATTTTTTAGCTAAAGATAAAGTAGAAGAGATAAGTATTAGCCTTCCTTTTCGGTCTGGGGAAATTTGATGCAGGTAATCAAAAAAACTCTCGGGCAGACGATGAAATTCATCTATAACTATGGTCCTTTTATTTTCAATCAATCCGTTCCGAAGAGCCTCAATAAAAGTTTCATAATTTAAAGTCCCTTGGTCGTCGCTGATAGTGCGGTCTCTTCTTACAAAGAAATACCGGTCCCAAAGCACAGAGTTTCGCACCATAAACGTTTTTCCGGTTTTTCTTCTGCCAAATACCAGTGTCCATGCTTTAAGTGCTTTAAGTTTCGGGGCAGCCTTTCTTTCTATGATCATGAGCAGTATGATTCCCACCATATATATAAATCTTTTGGTGTATGATGGCCATCAGTATGATGGTGGTGATACTTGGTGGCAACTCACTTCTTATAAAACTCTTCCTTAAGCACTGCAATAAACGGCCAGTTTCTGCAGTATTGCCGGTAATCTAATCCATACCCCACTACGAATGCATCCTCGATATCAAATCCCAGATAATCTATCTTTAGGTGCTTAAACTCTTTCACTCTCTTAGTCGGCTTATTCAGAAAAGAACACACTCTCACTGAATTTGGCTCTCGCGGAAGAAGAAGGCTATTTACCAGATAATTCAAAGTGTGCCCAGAATCTACGATATCTTCTACTACTAAAACATCTCTTCCTTTTATTCCGTATTTTAAGTCTAACAGTAAATTAACCTTTCCGGAAGGGGCAAATTCGTCTTTAAAGTGGCTCAGAATCATATAATCTCTGGAAAGGGGAATATTTAAGCTAATTTTATGCACTAAATCATTGGCAAAAGCATCTGCTCCTTTAAGTATGGTTATTACATGAATTCTTTTATCGGAATAATCCACCGAAATTTGTGCTCCTAATTCTGCGACTTTTTGTTGTATTTCTGCTTCAGTATAGAGCTCTCTCTCAATGTCTTTGGCAGTAGGAATTCTCACCATCCTCCTGAGCAAAAATTAGGGCTTTTTATGGATTGCGGTGATGAAGAAGAATTAAATGTAAGAATTACGAAAGAAGAAATAAAATTATTTTGGTTTACTATCTTTCCATATTTTCTCTTAATCCTTACTTCAACTCCTTATCAACTAATCCATTGAAGTAATTGACGAACAAAGGCGCTTCTACCCATACCGCACAGTCATAACTCTTGTGCACTTTTACGTCATCAGTAAGGAACAATAACATTTCTTTGTTATCTACCACACAGAAGCGGGCATTGCTTCCATCTTTCGCTGCTTTTACCTGTGCAAACTTGGCCATTTCCTTAACAATTTCCTTGTTAGCATCGCCGGTAACGGCTACTTTAATAGCAACACCTGACTTAGCTGCTTTCCTTAATGGAGCGGCTAAAACTTCGAACTTTCGGTCCAAGCCGTCTTTAGAAGTCATAATAGTAACACTCTTCTGCGCGTTCTTAATCATAGTGGTCATATGCTCATAAACCCGGTCTCTGCCACGGAAAGCGCCAGATCGGTCAGTTGGATCAACTAACTTGATTCCATCAGTATGCAAAGTATTTAACTCTCCCATAACCTCAGAATCTTTTAATCCGGTAAGGACTTTGTTTCTTTCATCTGCATCTTCGGCTACTTTCTTCTTTACTCTCTCTACTACTTCAGCAGGAGGTACAGCCAAATATTTGATCGGCTTGCCCATTTTAACTATAATAAAGCCTTTCTTTTCCAGTGATTCTAGAACATCATAAGCCCTGGACCGGGGGACATTAGAGATGTCAGATAACTCGCCGGCAGTGGATACTCCTCTGGATAACAGGGCAATCCATAATTTGCTCTCATAAGAGTTTAGCCCGAAATCTTTTAACTTGTTCAAAAAATCTTTTGGTACGATCATTTTGTTTTTCCCCCAGGGTTGGTTTTTGGTTTAGTTTTAATTTTAAACATCATATTCCTTCTTTACAACACCAGAACCTCTTTGCCTGAACTTATACCTTCTCTAAAACACAGGTTATTTATAAATGTTTCGGTTGTTTTAGCACTTTTAAGTGGCACTAGGGTAACTGTGGCCTCACCCAAACCTTAATAAAACTGAGAATAATTCCTTCCAATAATGAAAGAGGCGCTCAAAAAAGAGATAAATTATGCACTAACTCAAACCATAGCTATTCTCGAGGCTAAAGACGCTAAAGACAGCGAAGAGCTTAAAACTCTCAGCGACCATGCCATAGAAGACGTAGCCGTGCATAAAGACTTGGATTTAATCTCTATTACCGTATTAATCTATTCCATCTACAAAATTCTCCCCGATATCAAACCGGAAGAATATGCCGACTTAGTCAAAGAGCTGAATAACGCTAAGCAGCACCTAGAACAGAACAACCTAGGGCGGTATAATCGCAGTATTAAGACTCTATTTAACATTATCGGAGAAAGCCATGCTGCAGTTAAAGTTCATCTTCAGGATGTGATGCAGGCAGCCAGAATAAAGAAAGGCGCGGCGTTATTGCACAAAGGCCTTTCTATCGGGCAGGCGGCCGGATTAATGGGATTATCTAACTGGGACTTGCAGCAATACATCGGCAGGACTACTTCGCTCTCCCAGCATGAAGAAGCCATTCCCATTGCCAAAAGAATTACTTTAGCGTTTAAATTGTTTGGGGTAAAAGCATAATGGCGGATATTCAGTCACAACGCATCATGTTCTTTGACACCGGGCCAGTTATCTCGTTAGTCATGTCCAGGTTGATGTGGCTCATTCCCGAACTGAAGAAACAGTACGGCGGAAAGTTTTACATCACTCCCGCAGTTAGATTAGAATTGGTGGAAAGGCCTTTATCAGTCAAGAGATTTGAGTTTGAAGCATTGCAGGTTTTGAAACTAATCAATGATGGTGTGTTTGAAGTCTACAACAAAGTGCCTAAAGCTTCTGCTTCCAAGTTAATCAGCCTGGCGAACAGCTCGTTCAAGATAAATGGTAAAAATATGGATGTAATGCAATCGGGAGAAATCGAATCAGTTGCCTGTGCGCTGGACCTTGGCGCAGAAGCAGTAGTTATGGACGAAAGAACACTGCGCTTATTCATCGAAAACAGTTCACAGATGCAATCGCTGCTGGAACGGAGGTTCAAAAGCGAAGTAACTGTAAATAACGATAATATTCAGCAATTCAGCCAGATGTTAAAAAAGATTAGCATCATCCGTTCAGTAGAATTGGTAGCCGTAGCATTCAAGCTGGGGTTGCTGGACCAATATGTTCCTCCAGAAAAGAATGGAGCTTCAACTTTACTTGATTCGGTATTATGGGCGACGAAGTTCAATGGCTGTGCCGTTACCGATGATGAGATAGACGAAGCCGAGAAGTTCTTGTTAAGATAGTATAAGTAATTCACGCCTACAGTGAAGGAAATCTTTTTAAATACTCATCCATTTTAAGCAATATAATGACGAAGAAATGCACTATCTGCAATAAGCCTGCAGTTTACCGCATAAAAGATACTCCTGATTTCTATTGTAATGATTGCGCTGAAGAAAACTTTGGCGATGTAAATATGCTGGTGAAAGTGGAAGAAGAGGCGCAGAAGCTCAAAGAATATATTGAAACGGGGGTTAATGGAGAGGTTGATGATGATGAGGTTGAAGAATCAGCTCCAGTAGAAGGAAAACCTAAAAAGAAAAAAGTTTCCAGCAAGAAAGACGACGCAGAGTTAGACCAAGATGATGTATAAAAGTAAACCCTTTCGTTTTGGTTCATGTTTGGGATTTCTTTATTAACTGTAGGAATCGGCTTTCTGTTGCACGAACTAGCGCATAAGATTGCGGCACAGCGCTTTGGCTGCATGGCAGAATTCCGTGCTTTTGACCAGATGCTGTTCCTGGCATTGGGATTAGCTGCAGTTATCGGATTCACGTTCATCGCTCCGGGAGCAGTAATGATTTCCGGAATGATAACTCGAAGAGAAAACGGAATTATCAGCCTAGCTGGACCGTTGACTAATTATGTATTAGGACTGCTCTTCTTAGGCTTGATGTTTTTGCTCCCGCCGTTAGGTTTTATTTTCTCCATCGGCTTCCAGATAAACTTCTGGCTAGGTTTATTTAACATGATTCCTTTTCTTAACTTCGACGGTGCTAAGATCATGAATTGGAATACATTCATCTGGCTGGGAATGGTCGCTTTTGGGGTAGTTTTCTTGTTTTTATTGCCTTTTTAACCCAGTATCACAAAGTGTATAAAAGTGTATACTGGGGGCTAAAAACACCCTTTTCGCAGTTTGCTCTTTGAAAGGAGTTAAATCTGGACACCAAAACCAAATTATCGACGGCAGAATCTGTTTGTCACACCCCTCATTTCAGGCTTTCCGAGATATACCCGACGAGAAGTTCAGGCAAAGCTTTATATATTAGTCCTCTCTCGTATAGAACTTAGTTCTATAGCGACAGGCAAAAAGGGATGTATCTGATTGGCTGTGGTTATATAAAAAAAGAGGGTGATAAAACTGAAGCAACACATTTTTCAAGAGGTAAAGAAGTTTAAAATCCAGCGGTGTTGCAAGCGGTGCGGAAAGCGCATTGTAGTGGAGAATGCTAACCGTTATTATTGCACCGACTGCCGCGGGTATTAATTTTTTATTTTTTTTCTTTCAGTTTAAGTAATTTTATATACTCCTAAAAAATCCTTTCCTAAAATGGTCACTTTCGGCTCTGGCTCTAACTATTACATGCCAATGGATAGGGAATATGGGGTTGCTCCTACTAAACCTAGAGACACCAATGATGTAGGGGTTGATATCGGAGAAATCGGTACGAGTTTTGGGTTAGGCCCTATTCCCAATATACCCACGGTGGGGGCAAGGCTCAGAGCAGGTACAAAAACTGCGGAATTAACGTTCATGGGTGCGCACAAAGGTTCCAGCCAGGGGCACACTCCTGAAATGTATGGTGAAGTGCAGCGCCAGGCGTTGCGGGAAATGCAGAAAGCGAATGAAGTTAATTTTACCACTCACGCAACCGTGGGGGTATATGGTATGGCCGGAATGGACCAGCAGGGCAACTTTTCCCGGCACGCTAAGCGGGCAGCCGTAGATGAAATAAAAAGAGCTATCGACTTCGCTGCTGATGTAGCTCGAGGTGGTTCGGTTGTAGTGCATACCGGTGAATTTCAACGCGCCATTGTAGAAGCAGATTGGAATCAAGATAAGAAATTTAAAATGTTTGAGAAAGAGGAAGAAGTCAGCTCATTTAAAGTGGTAGACACCCGAACCGGAGGGGTAATACAGGAAGCAAGGAAAAACAGAAATGTTCCCCGGCCATTGTGGAAGAAATATGACGAAGGAGATGAATTCTGGGAGAAAAATAATGGGAAAACCTATGTTGATAAAAGCGGTGCTGAAGTAAAGAAAGGCGATTATATTGATTATTGGGGAAACAAAGTGGAAAGGACTGAACGTGTCCCTCAATTTGATTACAAAGAAGGCAAATTTATTACGCGTGAAGTTGGCTGGGAGGAATTATGTAAAGACGCGCAAGAGATGACGGCAGAAGCAAAAGCTACGTGGGAGAAATGTAAAATCAGTAAACGAAATTGATGTCAGGCCTGAAGAAGCTTATATTATCACCACTTTAGAGAATAATGCTGCCAACAGCAGGGGATGGGCTTATAATTATGCCGGAAGGTTTGAAGATCATGTCAAACAGCGTGAAAAAGTTCTGAAAGCATTAGAATTATATGAAAAAATTGAAAGCGCAACCAGTGAAGAAGAAAAATGGAAGTTAAAACAGAAAGTCCACAGCATTGCTCCCGGATTAGTGCCTGAAGATGCTCAGATGCCGGCAGAAATTTTGAAGGATACATTAAAAGAAATAGACCGTCAAATAAGATCCTCCCGTGAGTCTTCAGCGTCGCAGTGGGCGCAGGCGCATGAGCAGATGGAGACCATGAAGCATGTAGAAAGCGCTGAAACTTATGCTCTTAAAGAATCTTATGGCGCCTATGCTGATGCCGGAATCCAAGCCATGAGAAGAAGCATGGAATTAGAGAAAAAAGGACAGCTCAAACAGCCCATCTTTATTTCCATGGAAAACCTTTATCCTGAAACTTATGGAGCCCATCCTGATGAATTAATCAAGTTGATTAAAGGCAGCCAGGAAAGGATGGCTGAAGTTTTACAGAAAAATTACAAGATGTCTGAAGAAGAAGCGCGTAAAAAAGCTGAAGATCATATCGGAGCAACTTTTGATACTGGCCATTTCAATATGTGGAGAAAGTATTTCCAAAATGATCCCAATAAAACCATTGAACAGAATGATAAAGAGTTCAATCAATGGTTCTTAACCCATAATGGAGAGATGATAGTAGAAGCAGGAGCAGATTATACCACGGATACTTCCGGATTCCAAACCATGGCCAAAGCATGGAAGTATTTTGGAAATCCGGTGTATGGAATTCCCAGCGGAGTGCAGGAGAAGCGCTGGGGCGAAGTACAATATGGATACTTTGGACAAATACAGCCCCCATACTTTACCGTCGGCCCCTATGCTCCTTCAGAAGACTGGACGGTGTGGAGCGGGACGCCGCTGGAGTAGGAGTAATTTAAGTATGGGGTTCTAAACAAATACAAAAATAGTTCCATAAGTATTAAATAAGGAAGTTTAGTCCAAGGTCATATGGGGTTAGAAAAATTGATTATTTTAATCTCTGATGAATAAAATAACGGAGGACAAAAAATGGATGCAACAACCGCAGCGCAGATAATCAGAAATTATTTTGTGGTTACTCTTAACACTTCCGCTTTTTTTATGGAACCTGTAAAAAGTAACTTTAATCCAATTAACATGAAGTGGGAAGCTGAAGTACTATTAAAACCGATTTATGGCGGAGAAAAAAAATTCAAAGTTATTATTAACCAGAAAACGGAAGAAGTTGAGAACGTTGAACTAATAAAGTAAAATGGTTTCAGAATTAATTTTAGATACGTCTCCTTTGGTTATATTCTTGGTAGGTTCGTTCAATAAAGGATATTTAGAGAAAGTTAAATACAAAAATAGAAAGTTTAATACAATTGATTATGATTTGTTATTACAATATTTTACAGGGAAAAAGCTCTTTGTTACACCACACATATTGGCTGAGATGTCAAATATTGTTGAAAATTCCCTAGGTAACAAATTATTTCAAGAATTTATAGAGAATGTTTCTATGCTATTAAAGAATGATACAATAGAAGTATATGTCCCAAAAGAACAGATAATCTTAACCGAAGGGATTAAAAAATTCGGATTTGCTGACATGTCCCTTTTTTGTTTTAGCGAAGATAGTAATCACAAGATAATTGTAGGGGATTTTCCATTCTATAGTTTTTGTACCACGAAAAAACGAGATGTTGAGTTTTTAGATTCTATCTTGTCACCGAAGTGGATGTTAGAGATAAATTTGAGCAGATTTTTGGAGAAATTCAACTTAAACAATAGTCCTTCTTCTATCCCAATCAAAAACCTCGCTTTCGGCGAGGAAGAAGGTGTTGATGTTTAGAACGTCTAAGGTGTGTTTGGAGGTTTAATGGAAGACGTTATTATAGTATCCAGTTCCAACTTCTTTATATACTTCGGGAAGGTGCAATAAGGAAAGAGGCTAAAGAAGGCAGATTTAGAAAACAACACCACAAGCTTTTTAAAGCCCAAGTGTATTTTGTTACTTTGAAGTAAAGCACTAATAAAAAAATAATCGTGAGGGTGGTTCACAATGTATCAACTGTTTTTTACTCCGAGCTGGTTTAACGGCTACGATTTATTGTTTGAAGGAATAAGTTTGCTCGTCGCCTTGCTGATAGCCGGCTACAGCTGGAAATTGTATAAAGTCAGCCATGAGAACCGTTACGGCTATTTCTCATTTGCGTTTATCCTGATCGGGTTAAGTCTAGCCTTAAAAATGTTTACCTTTAGCGTATTATATTCCAGTCCGCTGCGCGAGGGAGTAGTCCAAGCATTAGGACCGGCAGTAGGCCCAGGATTGCAATTTGCAGACTTATTTTACCGTGCCGCATTTTTCCTGCAGATGGTAGTGATGCTGGGAGCATGGCTGTTAATTTACTTCATATCACAGAAATCCAGAGAAAGATTGTCCAAGTATTATGAAGTTAGCCAGATGGCTTTGTTTGTATATCTTATCCTGCTGATTTCCGTCGTAAGCAACTTCAAGTATTTTGTGTTTTACTTAACCAGTATAGTCCTGTTAGGAATGACTGTACTAAATTATTACAAGAATTACCTGAATACAGATAGAAACTCCAATGCTTGGCGAGTGATGGTGGCATTTATGTTTATTTTATTAAGCAACATGGCATTTGTATTTGTGTTCAAATGGAGTGGGATGTATGCTTTAGGAGAAATATTATTATTGATAGGATTCTTGCTCCTGCTGCATGCGTATAGGAGGGTCACCCGAGGATAAAAATGGGAGCAAGACGTTCACGGTTAGAACTGGTGTTTGACATCTTGTTATCTATCCAAAATAAGGGGGGAACCATCAAGCCCACTCATTTAATGTGTCTCATAAGCTGCTCAACCAGTACATGGATGAATTATTGCAGAAACAGCTGATAATAATCAATGAAGAATTTCATAAAAAGCGGAAAAGCCCATCTAAGATTATAACGCTGACGGAGAAAGGCTCAGTGTTTTTGGCTGAATACAGGCGGATGCGGGAGTTTACGGAAGCGTTTGGGTTGTGAGAAGGTTAGTTGAAAATGGCAGAGATAATTCATGGTGGATTGGAAGGAAGAGTCGGATTAAGAGAGTCAAAGCTTAAAGAAAAAGTTAATAGAGGGGATGTTGTAGTCATTTCCGGGCCAAGCTTCAGTGCCGGAGGTTATGTCACTCATCTTGATGGAACGACCATACATTTATCTACCGAGAATCCTTTCGGTTCACCTGAACCTTGGGCGTATAGTAATTGGATTCCTCCGTTAGCGATTAGGTACCGCTTAGTGGAGTTTACGGAGTGCTATATTTTAGAGAAGAGGAAAGAATAATTGGCATTGATTATGGGCCGATTAATCATTATAACTTTAATTCTGATTAAGCATTTCCACTCCTTCCAGCCCTCTAAAATCATTGTCGCAGGTGAACAAAGGCAATGAATTAATCTTCGCCGTGGAATAAATTAACGCATCCATAGCGGCTAAGCCCTGCTTAACAGAAATGTCTGCAGCGTAATCAGCCACTTCAGGAATGACGGAGAGAAACAACGCTCGTTTGCGGATGAATTCTAAAGATCGGGAAATTTTCTTCGGTTCAATTTTTTCTTTGTGCAATTTTCTCTTTATTTCATGCCAAGAGAGAACCGAAAGGTAAACAATTTCTGAAGAGTCAATAAATTCTGCGAACTTGCCATTAAACAGGTATTCCAGCCAAACTGAAGAATCCAAGAGTTTAGAACCGCTCATGCTTATCCCTCAAATCTTTGAGCAATTGGCGTGAGGGCTTGCTGCCTAAATACCCACACAATGATTTCTCTTTAATTGTCCATCCTACAATTTGCCGGATAGCTTCATCATAAGAAGTAGAATGTGTATCTTTCTTAACTTTTCTCAACAGTTCTAAAGTTTCGTCGCCAATTTGGACAGTAGTTACGGCCATAGGCCATATAATTATATAGTTATATATAAATGTTTCTCTGTTTTTCATTAGATTTTTAAAAGATGGCCTCTCTTCAAAGAAAATGACGGTCCATTATCTTCTCGTCAATCACTCTAGGAAAGAGTTTTTGGCCTTCAGTCGGGAAGAGCCTCAAGCCGTTGATCTAGACCACAAGATTCTCACTGCGTTTATTGAAAGATATAATCCTGGTGAGCCGAAAAATATCAGTTATTACGGAGACAGCATTGATGAGCAGAGCGAAACCTGGCGCCGGAATAATTATCAGGATATTACCGGTGAAGTGCTTCAGGGTATTTTGAGCCGATATAAACTTTCATCGCAAGAGCAAAAGCTAGTCTCTGAACAATTGAGAAGAGAGGGGAGATGAAAGAAATAAGCGCCTGCCTGAACAGGTAAGTCCTTACAGTTCCCTAAATTATTTAAAGTTACTCATTTTTCGTAGTACTATGTTAATCTGCGGTGTCGATGAAGCTGGAAGGGGACCGATTTTAGGCAATATGGTCATGGTAGCTATAGCCGTAGATGAAGAAGGAGAGAAGAAATTACAATGGATGGGAGTTAAAGATTCTAAACTGCTAAGCCCATCAGCCAGAGAAGAATTATTTGAGCGCATTCGTGAAGTGATTCATGATTTTCGGGTTGAGGTAATTGAGCCGGATGCGATTGACTTGTCAGTCAGAGAAGAAAATTCTAATCTTAATTGGATGGAAGCGGATACTTCTGCCCGGATGGTTTCTGAGATTGCTCCGGATAAAGCTATTATTGACTGTCCCAGCCCCAATATTGAAGCGTATGAGAATTATTTCAAGAATAAACTCACTCCGGAAGTGCGTGATAAAGTGGAATTAGTGATTGAACACAAAGCTGATTTCAATCATATCTCCGTCGCTGCGGCTTCAGTCGTGGCTAAAGTAATCCGAGACCGAAGCATTGAACATCTAAAATCAGAAATTGGAATTGATTTTGGCTCGGGTTATTTAAGCGATCCTAAGACACAGGATTTTTTGTTGAAGTACCATGATAAATACCCAGAATTGTTCCGTAAAAGCTGGGCCCCGTATAAAGAATTGATGGAGCAGAAGAAGCAGAAGAGGCTGGGGGAGTTTTAAGAACATAAATATTTATAAAAATCAAGAGACTCAGGCAAGCAAAATGAAAATAGCTATCCCTAACGAAACTTATCCTCTGGAAAAAAGGGTTATGTTAACTCCTGCAGCAGTAAAAGAACTGGCTAAAGAAAGCCATAAACTCTTTGTCCAATCTGGTGCAGCCAGAGACATCGGCATTTCGGATGATGAATACAAAGCAGCTGGTGCAGATATTATTGCCGAGTCCAAAGAATTATATGACCTTGCTGAGATGATAATTAAAGTCAAAGCGCCTTCTCCGTTGGAATTCTCTCTCATGCATAAAGACACCATTCTATTCTGCATGTTT
>JACRPH010000075.1 GCA_016214025.1 Candidatus Woesearchaeota archaeon | reverse complement strand
TACAAAAATTGAAATTAGGGGGAGTAAAGAATATGCTTATGAAATAACTAGCTACTGGGACAAAGAAAAGGGAATGTCCCGGCAAAAAAAGAGATATCTTGGCATAGTTGTTGACAGAACAAAGAAAGAATATCAAAAGAATGGAGTGCGCCCCAGAAATCTGGGAATTTAGGAAAATATGGTTCTACTGTTGTTCTCAGAGATTGAATAATTGGTGGAAGTTCCATCTTAACAGACCAACTTTACAAAAACTTCTTTGCTTTCTCCATCAGCGGCATTACTTTCTCCACTTCCTCTTTGGTCATCCGCCCTAATTTAGCAAAATTGTATTCTCCGCTGGCATCTTTATTCTCTCGGCTGAGCTGCAGCTTCGGAGTTCCGTTATTGTAAGCGAATACCGCTACGGTAATCCTGCTTCTATCAAAATCTAACTGTTCTGAAAATAATTCTTTATCCAATGCTTTATCGAATCCGGCCATAGTAATATCCCTCCATTAAGTGTTATCTTTAATACCAGTTTAGGGGATTATTTATAAAAGTAGTTGTTAACTTTGCGAAGAATTATTTATTATAACAATAAACTAATATCGTCCCAGTTGCAGGAACAGCAACTTTCCCATCCACATAAAGATCATTTTGTTTAGCTAGCACATCAACACTTACGGAAGGGTCGTATCGTTTAAAAAAACGCACAACATCATCTAAACTTTCGTTAGGTCTAATACTAAAATTATGACAGTATTTAACTTGAGGAGTAACAGGCTGAGCTAATTGAACGGTTTCAACTAATTTTTTGGTGATGAAACCAGCGCCCATAAGACCAAGACCAATATATAGCAAAGTACGATTTTTAACCATCTATGTTTGTTTAACAGTTAATATTACAATATAAAGATTTCTATGTTTAAAACTATTTCCCATAACAATACTTCAATTCCGCTCCAGCGGCAACGTTCCATAACTTTCCTCCCACCATAAGATTATTCTGTTCTGCCAACTTCTCCACAGTAATAGTTGAATCATAAACTTTCATTCTCTGGACCACATCCGCCAATTCCTCATTCTCTCCTACCCGAACCGTCTGGCACACTTTCTGTTGGGGAATGCCGGGAGGAGTTAAGAGATCTGTATGCGTGAGGACGGTCAGATAGGCAAATCCCGCCACAACGCTAATCAAACTCCCGCCCATAATAGCAGAAAGAAAATCGGTTCCTTTATGTTCATTAGGGTTATAGTCTTCCATAGGTTATATTTTACTCTCCGCTTTTATATCCCTCTGCCAGAACTAACTCACACAATCTTCCGGAGTAGGGAGCAACAACTTTCTTATTAATAAGTTCCCGAACCACATCGCCTTGTGCTACCTGAAATAAACTCTGACAGAAGTAATAATCTATTTTGGCTTTATCTGCTTCTATGCGGGTATTTTCTCTTTCCTGAAAGAAGTAAAGTATAGCTGACAGACCAATAAATGAAGCAACTATCACACCAGAATCTATTATCTTTGCTCTACGAAATGCTTTTCCTATTTCTTTTATTTCTTCAAACCTCGCTTCTTCCTGAGCTCTTAATTCAGTACAATAAAGAGTATGTAACTCATCGCTTTTCTTTCGGAAATCTTCGTTACTCCATTGTTCTGGAGGGGTTATTGCTCTTTGTCTCAGATAATCTTCCCCTTTCACCTCGGCTAAATTAGAGTAATACCACTTATTGTTCTTTTGTATTATTTCTTCTGCAGGCATTCCATTAGCTCTATCTAAAAGAACATCCATCGCAGGCAGCAATATGTCCGGCAACTCATTCTCTTTTGCTTTTCCCATGTTAATTACCTCCCCCTAAAACACCCAAAAACCCCCCAAACTTAAAAAATCTTCCTATCCATACTTTACACATCCAGATTCGCCACTTCTGCTGCATGCTCCTCAATGAACTCCCTTCGCGGCTCAACTTCATCGCCCATTAATATGGTGAACATCTGGTCAGCTAAAATAGCATCTTCGATATTTATCTGCTTCAATAATCTCACACTGGGATCCATGGTAGTTTCCCACAACTGCGAGGGGTTCATCTCTCCCAAACCTTTGTAACGCTGTATTCCTACCTCGCTGCCTAGTTCGGCCAATTTCTTATCCTTCTCCGAATCATTATATGCATACGCTACTTGCTTCCCTTTCTGAAGCCTATACAATGGAGGCATAGCCACATACACATGCCCCTGCTCAATCAACGGCTTCATGTAACGATAAAAGAATGTTAACAGTAACGTCATGATGTGACTGCCATCAACATCAGCATCGCAGGTAATAATCACTTTATCATACCTTAACTTAGAAATATTAAATTCATC
>JACRPH010000076.1 GCA_016214025.1 Candidatus Woesearchaeota archaeon | reverse complement strand
ATCCCCTTCACACCCTACAACATAAGGCACAGTTAAAGCAGCTAATGTGCCTGCTATCCTAAAGAACTTATTTCCAATTAAATCGTTTATTGCCATGTTAAAACCTCCGTTTATTACTCAAAAATAGTGGAGATATATAAAGGTTGCGGAGGGAAAATTAACAATTCTTCAACAACCTTACAAAATTCAATTCTTTTACTTTTTGATAGAGCTTTTCGTCTGCGGTGATACAAGCAAAATCTAATACTTTGGCCAGAGCAATAAAGTAAGCATCATATACCGTAATATCATACTTCAAAGCAAATGAAATCGCTAAGTCCATGACTTCTTTGGTGGGAACAACAATATTAATCCCGAGTGCGATAATGCTATCTATTGCTTCTTTAACATTATCTTCATCGATAGTTGGATTATATCTTAAAGCATTGGCCACTTCATATAACGACAAATCGGGAACCGCAATCATCAGTTCTCCATTAATATTCTTCTCTCTAAGGCTTAAAGCAATATCAGTATCTTCTTCCTCAGAAAACCATTTAATTATTACCGAAGAATCTAAAACCGCGTTATCTAATTTCTCTGGATTCGCCATTTTTTTATTTCTTCTGCTCCGTGCCAGTGGCCTATTTTCTTCCTTAATCTATCTTGAACTTCTAAAGCCGAAGAAATCTTATCGGTTTCTTTGAATCGTGCTCCAACCAATATTTCTATTCTTTTTTGATAGATGTCCAAATTATTAATTTGTTTCTTAGTAGTAGCTTCCATATTAAGGCTTAAAAGAGTGGTTACTTTATAAAAATTTAGGAAGAAATCCAGCTGTAATGGTCGCCTTCGTCATAACAGCGGTAGCGATGCGATTTCTTGAGAAGTGCTGAATTGGGGGGTGTTAGTTAAAAACGCAAAAGTTTAAGGCAGAGAAAATGCCAAATTAAAAACTCGCCCAAAAAGACTCAGTGAGAAAATGCCCCCCAGAACAACAAAAGATTTATATATTACTTAATATTACCAGATAATACTATGGAAACCATCAGTTTGAAATTAGAAGACAGATTTCTTCAAGATGTAGAAGAAACTATGAAAAAACATAGGTACGTAACTAAGACAGAATTTATCAGAGAAGCGATGAGGGATAAAATAAAAGCTTTAGAAAAAGAAGAGGCTTTGATTAAGCTAAGAAAGATATATGGCTTATCAAAAAAGAAAACAACAGATGAGGAACTGCATAAAGCCCGAGAAAAATCTTTTGAAGAATTAGAAGAGGAACTCATATAATCTCTTCGGGTTTTTTTACGGAGGTTATATCTTTTAATTTTTGGAAATGTCCGTCTCGGGAAATTAGTTGAACAAAATTATCTCGGGCTAATACTGCATGGAGAGCGTCTCCTTTCGGAATGTCTCTCTGCAGAGCTAATTTCCGAGCTTCTTCTTTTTGCTCTCTATTGATATGAATCCTCTTTATGTTGTCCGGCTTTACTACACTAAAAATAGTGTTGATTTCTTCGCTGGTATATCCTAAGTTCCTGAATTCCTTGATGGTCATATCGGAATAAGCAATTTTAAGGCCCCCCCTAATTATCTTTGTGATTAAAGCCAAAGCCGCTTCTCCATGCTCTCCTCTTTTTTCAAAGAAATCCAGCCAAATCGAGGTGTCAAAATAAAAATCTTCCATTTTCGGGTGGGATTCTCTTTATCTTTTTTAAGCTTTTCATACATTCCGCCCAGCTGTAATGGTCACCTTCGTCAGGCACTCCGGTAGAAGCAGAAACCCAGCACCATTCATCTCCGCAGAAAGGACTTTCATAAGTGTATTCAGCATCGTGGCCAACTAAGTCTGGCTCTTTATTCAGACACAAGAATTGGCCTTCTCCCGTAGAACTTACTGCAGTTTTACCTAAATCATCGATTCCATTAAAGCCGCAGCAATAGCCTCCGTCTGGAGTATTAATCCAAGAGAAAGTTTCTCCATAAATGTTAGTTTGAGTTATTCCAGTAGCATTATCTTCACTGTTGTCTAATGGCGGAGCTTCCTGTCGGCAGGCGAATTGGTTTTTATTGCAGTCGTCGGAAGTTTTGCCTTCAAGTTGAGTAAGTTCTTCAAATTGTTGTGGCCCTCCACAGTCGTTATTTACTTTGTCGCCGCAGACTTCGGGTGCGCCGGGGTTAATGCAGATGGCGCAGAAGTGATTCTGGGGATAAATACATTTACTTTTGGCCACTTCTCTTAATTCTGTAGAGTTTAGCCCTTGGTATTCTTCTTCTAGCGAAGGACAACCAAAATAAGGGTCCAAAAAAGAAAGGTCGTAGCAATCGCCTTCCGTATTAGTATATCCGTCACGATCAAAATCATGATCGGCTTCTTTCCAAACGTAACCTAATCCACCATCGTCTAACTCTATCTCATAACATTGGAAAGGAACAGAAACTTGCTTGGCAAAATTAACCCAATATTTGCTGCCCACTTGATCTTTATCGCAGCGATACCAATAATGATCATTCCCACAGATTACTCCATTGTAGAAACCATCTTGGTAATTGTAGTTGAATTTTACTTCTTGAAGAGCAATATTAGCATCAATATCATCACTGAAAAGGCTGGAGAATTTCCCAAATAAGTCAAACTGTCCAAAAGTGATTAAATCCACAAACTCAAGTATAGTCTCAACCCCTATTGTTAATCCACCATAAGCCGCTCCAGCAACTAATCCTGGCCAACTACCTTTGGCTAAAGTGTTAAGTACCTCATAAAAATACGATGTCTGTAGAGATAATTCTTCTCCTCGTTGTTCTAGAGTAGCATATTTTTCATTTATATTTAATCCAGGAGGAACAGTAGTAAAAGTACAATCATTAGCATCATAATCATCTTCCTCCTCAACCACAAAATAACACCCTTTCTCCGAAGGAAAACTACCAGGAATTTCTCCTTCGTCAGGCTCGTCACAATAATCTTCATTCATATCTCCTGTAGTGCCATATTCATCTAAGTGAACTTTTTTACCACTACATTCCTCTTCATCGTCGCAATTAACTTCCATCTGCACGGCTTCATACTTAACTAACTCTTCAGAAGCATCTTCTTCTGCCAGAGAATAAGCAGAGGAGAAAATAGCTAGAACTTAAACTATTATTACGAAAATGCCTCTTTTTTTAGTGTACATGATACTTCAAATGGGGAAAAGAAAGGGTATTTATTAAGCTTTGGGATTAAAAATAGAGGATAATCTCCTCAACTATTGATAAGAGTCACATTCCTGAATCTCGTCTGGGTTGCAATATAACGTATTACACTTAATCATTCCCTGAGACCATTCAGATGGATAATTCTCGCAACCAACAGTACACCCAGGAACATCATAAACATAACCTTTCCACTCGCCCTTTTCTTCGTCATAACAATGCTGTTTCTTTTTTTCTCCACTCTTGCAACAATCGGACATATTTTGACAAGCACTCTCGCAACTATACTCTCCACTTCCTCCACTCCCATTCCCTTCGCCATAATAATTCTTATTCGTAGTAGAATCCCCTTCACATCCCACAACATAAGGCGCTGCTAAAGCGGCCAAAGCGCCTGCTACTCTAAAAAACTTATTCCCAATCAAATCATTCAATGCCATGTTAAAAACCTCCGTTTATTACTTAAGAATAGTGGTAGTTATATATAAAGGTTGCGGAGGAAAACGAGAAAAATATTACAAAAAATGGTTCTACTCAACCCAAAATAATGGTCTCAACTTCTTTAAGAAATTCCTTCGCCCGTTGCAGGGAAGTGTGGGCATGCCGCTGTTTTGCTTCCTCTTCTGTTTCATAAGTAAATCTGGATCTCTTCTCCGCTTCATAAAAATATTTATTGGCTAGCTCTTCCGCTTTTCCCTTAAAATCATCTAAATTAAGCAATTCTGCTGCTTCCTGCTGGCTTTGCACGAATTGCTCATATAATTCTTTGGCGAGGAAATTGTTCTTAACACAAAAGTAAACCAGCGCATGAGCCGTTATTTTGTGGACGCTTTGTGAGGACAATATTCTTATCCCTTTGTAAGCCAGCAAAGCTTGGGCAGCATAAAACATCGAGTAATAAGAAGGGTTTATCACCCACAAAAAACCTTCATAATCCTGATTTAGTTTATGAAATTCTTTAGGAGCATTTTCCGTAGAGATTTCATAAATCAAGTCAGCCGCAATCACCGAAAGATTAGCTTGTTTTCGATAAAAATTAGTAAACTTAGTCTTCTCAGATTCCAACAGTTTAGTAATGATCCTTCTCTCATTAATCAGCCCAAGAATTACTGAATCTGCTTCTTTTATCCGTTGATCAAATGGTTTGGGTTCCATATTTCAGCTGGTTAACTTGTAATAATTCTCCGTTCCATAAATTAAGATATGGGTTTCTTTAGCTTCATTGGCTACATTTAGTTCTTTTTTGCTTAGCATTAAGACAAATGATTTTTCAGTGACAATGGTTTCATGAATCCTAAACGTAGATGTTCTGGCTGCAGAAGAGATAATTCTTTCCATTAATTCAACTTGCCCTTGGTGAGGAACAACCACTAATAAATCCAAATCGGAGTCTTCTCTTGGTCGGTTTTTAGCGTAAGAGCCAAACACCAGCAAAATAAAAAAAGAAGAGCCCACTGATGCAATTATTTTCCGCAAAGTTATTTTCAGATGCGGATATTTTTGGTAAAAGTGTTCTTTTTTAAAGTTCTCGGCTTCAACTAAACCAGCTGAATCAATCTGTTTATTAAGAAAAATTAAATCAGTTTTACCTGCCCTAACTATGTTAATTATTTTTTCCTTCTTAAGCTGCTGAATATTTTTTTGGACTAAATAGTAAACTGTAGAAATGTCTCTAGCTAATTCTCTGATTCCCAGATGTTTGTTGGGATGGTCGGTAAGATGGGCCAGTATTTTTAATTGGGTTGGGGTCAGCATTTTTTGATGATATTATTAATAATACCATATGATATTACTCTTATTTATAAAAATTTCTATGCTACAAAGTACAGTTCATAGAACTCCGAGCGGACATCGATATTTTGTCCAATTCTACTTTCTTCCAGGGTTACAGCAGCAGGATCTTCTGGCTTTAATGGAAGTGTAAATAATCCTTCTCCGGTAAACCTCCCTTTGATGCCTTTATTATTGCGAGCGTCCCATACATCAGCACATTCCGCCCAGCGGTAATGGTCGCTTTTATCAAGCATTCCAGTTGTGGAGGGAAAAGTTCACTATCGTTCTGCGAAAAAACAGAAATGTTTAAATACTGTTCTGTAATAAAACGATTTAAAATGGAAAAACAAGACTTTTTCGAAGAATGGACTACCTATGCCCATAAAAAGATACTTCGGGAAAGAGACTTGGATTTTAAGTCAATTATCCGAAACTCTGAGCTAAAGCTTATCGCGCTCACCGGAATACGCCGAGCAGGAAAATCCAGCGTGTTAATGCTTCTCGCTCAGAAATTAAGCAAAGAAGGAAAGAAAGTGGCCTACATTAACCTAGAGGACAGCCGTATTAAAGGAGATCCGGCCATACTTGATGAAATTCTTAAATGGTTTGGAGGGGAGGGATTCCTGCTATTAGATGAAATAACCAGCGCACAGGGGTGGAGCGGGTGGTTAGCTCGAACTCATGAACTATTAAAAGGAACCCTGCGGATTATTGTCAGCTCATCACGCAGTGGCTTAATGTTTCCATACAAGCCGCTCCGGGGCAGAATTCTCTCTATGGAGATGTATCCGCTCTCATTCAAAGAATTCTTAAATTTTAAATCAATTACCGCAGAAAAAACGACCATAGGAAAGGGGCGCATAGAAACTGCGCTTAAAGAATATCTCCGATTTGGGGGATTTCCTGAAGTGGCATTAACCGAAACTGAACTAGACCGGATTAACCTGCTAAACTCCTACTTTAGGGATATTATCGGCTTGGATGTAGCCGAAGCAGCGCATGAAGATCTTTCAATTGTAGAAAACTTTGGGAGGTACATCATAGAAAGCACTTCTTTCTCTGCTTCTAAATGCTTAAATTTTTTCAAAACTTTAGGATACAAAATAGGCAAAGAAAAAATATTGGCATTAGAACATTACTCTCAGGAAAGCTACCTCTTTTTTTTTAATGAAATTTTTTCATATAATATCAAAAACCGGCTGCAGTATCCCCGACAGTGTTATTTGGGAGATACTGGATTTGCATATGCTATCAGCGGAAAAACGGATTTGGGAAAGCTCTTTGAGAATATGGTTTTTCTAGAGCTGAAAAGAAAGCTGCCTTTACACGAAATTTGTTACTGGAAAAATGCTGCGGGGAGAGAAGTTGACTTTGTAATTAAAAAAGGTGCTGACATACACAGCTTGATTCAAGTAGCTTACACTATTGAGACGAAAGAAACGAAAGAACGAGAAGTAAAGGCGCTGATAGAGTGTGCTGAAGAGCTTGGAAAAAAGAAGGGAATTATAATCACTAAAAATATTAATGATACTGTAATAGTTGATGGTATAAGTGTTACGATTTTACCGCTCATGGAGTGGTTGACTCTTTCAGAATAAGAAAAGCAGATTATAGTGCTTCGCTGTCAAGCGCTCCAGTAGCCGTAGAAACCCAGCACCATTCTCACTTTCCTTTATTCAGCACCCTCAACACCGCTTCCAAGTCTTTGGCTGACCTTATTTCAGCCTGAGCCGTAGAAAAGTTGCTGAAAATAACTTGAAGTTTATACTTCCGGCACAATTTCAGGTTGAATTTCATCCGATTTAACAATTTCCCTTTATCAGTAGCATGCAAAAGAGCACTAAATGAAAATCCTACTGCTTTTCCTTGCTCAAATGCAATCTTGCTCAAAATATGATCCAATCCAGATTTAGGATAATGCAGCGAATCTTTCCTAAAGATATCTTCAGCACCCAAAATTGCATCAATCGGAACTTTCTCCAGGACAAAACGTAAAATTTTCTCATCGTTGCATCTGCATATCACCATCAGCTTTTTCTTTTTCGCTTCTTTGGTCTTAATTAAAATGTCTTTAAGTGTGCCAGAAACAATAACAAAATCCCTACCCAAAAACAAGGTTTTAGCGAACTCCAATCTAGCGCTTAACCGCTCTAATTCCAAGCTTGGCGATAGTAAGAGATAATTGTCCATGTTAACATATAAAATCACAAAACTTTATAAAACCCTCTCCTATTTTCCACTTTAGCTTTAATCTTATTAGAAGAGGAAAGCTAGCCACATGGAACTTACCGTATTCGTAGAAAGAAAGAACCTCCGAAAAAAAGTTAAATTTTCCGGAAAAAACGTGAATGAGCTTCTGCGCCAGTTAAAAATCAATCCGGAAGTAGTTATTGTAACCAGAAACAATCAAGTGTTAACCGAAGAAGAAATATTAAACTCTAAGGATAAATTAGAAATTCTAAGCGTGGTTTCAGGAGGTTAAGATGAACTGCTCCAAATGCGACAAACCTGCGGTAATCGAACTTCAGCACGGTGCATTGTGCCGCAGCCATTTTATCAGGTATTTTGAAGACAAAGTATTCAGCACCATAAAAAAATATCATTTAATCAACCCAAATGATAACATTAGCGTAGCTTGTTCCGGAGGCAAAGATTCACAGACGGTGCTGCACTTGGTTAAGGAATATCTCTTAGAAGAAAATATTCAAACTAAACTTTTATTTGCGTTAGCCATAGATGAAGGAATCGCTGGATATCGGAATAAAACCCTCTGCGACTTAAAAAAATTCTGCCAGCAAGAGAAAGTTAAATTAGTAACAATTTCCGCCCAAAAAGAATTTGGCTTCACTTTGGATCAAGCAATCAAGAAATTAAGAAAGAAAGATGCCACCGAAAAGCCATGCCATATTTGCGGAGTGTGGAGACGGTATCTTATTAACAAATATGCCCGCAAGCATGGAGCGACTAAATTAATCACGGGCCACAATTTAGATGATGAAGCTCAGGCAGTGGTGATGAACATCTTTAAAGCTAATACCGCGTTAATGTCGCACCAGGGGCCAATTACGGGAATGCATCAAAATGAATTATTTGTGCAAAGAGTAAAGCCGTTATATTTCTGCACCGAGAAAGAAACTAAGCTATATAGTTTACTCAAAGGCTTTCCAGTGGGATTTGTAGAATGCCCTTATGCCCAAGAAGGCTACCGCGCACACATTCGGGATATGCTGAATGAATTTGAATCAGAGTATCATGGAACCAAGCAGGGGATTATTAATTCTTTTTTGTATATACTTCCGGCAGTAAAAGAGCAGGAGAAGAGAAACATAGAAGATACTATTAAATTGTGTGTAAAATGCGGCGAGCCTGGAAATCAACAAGTATGCCAAGCGTGTAAGATAAAAGAGAGGTTAAGCAACAAAGATGCTAAACAAATATAGTGAACGTTATTCTCGTCAAGAATTGGTGCTTGGAAAAGCAAAGCAGAAGAAATTAGAAAAATCTACCGTGGCAATTGTTGGTGTCGGAGCATTAGGAACCGTAGCATCTGAATTATTAACGCGAGCAGGAGTCGGTAAATTAATTCTAATTGATAGAGATGTAGTAGAAGAAAGCAACCTGCACCGGCAATTATTGTTTACGGAAAAAGACATCGGTAAAAGCAAAGCGAAAGTAGCGGAAGAAAAGTTAAATGCAATTAATTCTTCTGTAAGGATAGACAGTTATGCTGTGCATCTTAATCTGGAAAAACTTTCTTTGCTGAAAGAAGCGGATTTGATTTTAGACTGTACGGATAATCTTAAAACACGATTTCTACTTAACGATTTCTGCCGGAAAGAAAAGATTACCTGGATTTATGCTTCAGGAATTCGTACGGAAGGTTATGTAATGCCTATTTTTCCGCGGGGACCTTGCTTAAGATGCTTTTTACGGGAAGCAAACTTAGAAACCTGTGATACGGCGGGGGTGTTGAATACAATTACAACCAGTATTGCTGCGTTGCAAACTACCCCAGCTATTAAAGTATTAATTGGAGAGAAAGTTGAGCCGTGTTTGTATCATTTAAATCTAAACCGCATGGAACTAAAGAAAATAAAAATAAATAAAAATCCTAACTGCCCTACCTGCCACGGCGATTACCAATTCCTAAACCAAAAAGAAGAGCCTCTTACGAAATTCTGTTCTGCGGGAAAATATCAGCTCACGGGGAAGAAAGTAAATCTGAAAGAAATCAAAATGAGATGGAGTAAGTCGGGAAAGGTTATTGATGATGGAATTGCATTACGATTTGGAAAAATAATTTTATTTGAGGATGGAAGAGTGTTGATTAAAGCGAAGACGGAAGAGGAAGCCAGAAGTATTTATGGGAAGTGGGTAGGGGAGTGAAAAGACAGTTTTTACCTCTAAACGTGACTTGGTATTGGAACTAATTCTCTGTGATTGAATTCCGGAACTAAAGAACTTAATTTTTCCATAATTGCAGAAAAGTCTCTCTTTGACCGAGGATTGCGGATAGTTTCAAATCCGGCTAAGTAAAGAGTATGATCGGCTTCTCTTGTATAAAGGATGGGCATTCCATTTCTTAAAACCGGAAAGTAAAGTGCGTCTCCACTTTGAACCTCTTTCAAGCAATTAGCAACAAGTTCTCCTGAGGTTAGATTAAATGCACTTGGGCGGACATAAGCATCGATGGAAGCGCTTCCATCTTTCAAACTAATTTTATCATAACCAACACTATCTGACTCTTGGGGGAAGTAATAAAGTTTAGGAAACATTACTAATTTTCCAATCCCTATTTGGCTGCGCGAGATAAGAAATTCATAAAGATTTCTGCAGGCAAAATGGGCGGGTAAGTCTGTTAATCCGAACTTTATCTTAAATTTTTCCCAGCCCTTTGCTTCTCTTAGCATTTCTTGTTGGAAGTTTATCATTTTTGTGATTACTTGTTAATTCGTCCTCTTACAACACCTTCATCTCCAGCTTTTCATGGATTTCGGGGGGAATTTTACTCACTACATAATTATTTAGCTCTAAATGTACAGGCATCAAAAAGGGCTTGGTCCAGCTCTTCGGAAGTGATAATCTTATCTCCATCTGAATCGGCTGCTCTTGCCGCTTCCAAGTTCGCTTGAGGATTCCAAGACCAGCCATAAGTGCCCTTGCTGGTGCATTTCTCGTATTTTTTTCCTTCTTCATCTGTTCCTTTCTTATAGGTATGGTCTTTTATGTCTCCAGAAAGAATTCCGGCCAACGTAAGCAAGGACAATTCATCTCTCCTGTGAATGGAGTATCCTTCCACTACGCTTACTCTTAAATCAGGAATGGCATTTGAAGAAGTAGTAGCGCAACCTGTACTTAAAGATAGAACTGCGGCTAAAGTACATAAGGTTAGTTTCATTTTGTTTCCTCCGTAACTTAAATTATAAGCTCTAAAAACAGCCCCACTTTATAAATCTTTTGGATGTTTTACTATAATGGAGTAATAAATCTAACCAACGAAAAGTTTATAAGTATATGTGTTTTCTTTAATTAATATTAATTAATGGAAATAAATCTGGTAAAACATGTCAAACCCCTACGATCCCCAGACGCCGGCAAAACCAGAGTATTTTGGAGGCAGAAAGAAAGTATTAGATTCCGTCAGTGAGCGAATTGAGTCTGCAAAGTTTCATGGGAAATCGGGAGCGGCACTAATTTACGGGCATAGGGGCGTGGGGAAGACTTCGCTCATAAAAAAAATAATCGACGAAGCAAAAGGCACCGAGGATAAGCCTGCTAATCTCCTTTACTTTTACAGAAGATTGGGAAGGACTACAAACGATGAAGAGTTGTATCGTTTTTTAACGGAGGAGCTTATTGCTGCAATTGATGCCAGAAAAAGCTTTATCGAGAGACTACAAGACCTTGGAAAAAGAATTGAAAATATTAATTTAAAACAAATTCAACTTAAAATTAGTTCAGATTTGCGGGAGAAAAGCCCTTACCAAATATGGAAGTCATGCCTCAGTAAGCTTCATAGCGTTGATTATTTATTAATAGCTATCGATGACGCAGATTTCTTATCTGTGGAGGCAATTGGCGAATTAAAGTCTATTGTTGAAGATGTATGCCCCATTCCAATTCTTCTGGTTATCTCCGGAGGCATCCAATTCGAAGGAAAATTAGTAGATGATTATTCCCCGGTGGCGAGAATATTTTCCGGGGCAAGTTTCAACATAGGAAAACTAGACCAAAGTGAAACTGAAGAAGTATTGAAAAAACCGCTAGTTAATGAGAAGACTAAATGGGATACAGAATCGGTGAGTGAAATCTATAAACTCACTGGAGGATATCCTTACTTAATCCAGTGCCTAGCCAAAGCAAGTTATGAAGAAAATGCCCTTATCACCAAAGAGCAGGTCCGTACGCATATAAAAGATGCTATTGATATAGGAAAAAGCTGGCTGAACCACGAGATTCCTAATGCTTCTGACCAAGATGTGCTTTCTTTTGTGAAAATCGCCCAACTTGAAAAAAATGTATTTCAGAGTGTAGATATGGCTAAAGCGGGTATACAGTCGGTTTATATTGGCAGATTGGTTAAATTAGGAATAATCCGAAAAATAAGCCGGGGTCGCTACGAACTTCAAAAATCACCAATAATTGCAGAATTCGAAAAATTAAAAAGAGGCTTATCATAATCGTAATAGAGAATAATGAAACCGCTTAATTTGCACTTCCCACCTCAAACTCTCTCAACTGCTCTTTCACCTGCTTAGGAGTATACGCTATCAACGGCCTCAACACCACCCTAGAAAAGGCCAATTTCTTATACTCGGTAAAATCCTGCCCCACCACCAAAGCCGGCAACTCTTTCTCCGGCATAAACTGTTCTACTTCAGATAAATTTTTCACTGCCTTAAACTGCAACGGGACAGGACTAAACTTCTGCAATAAAGAAATATCCCTCTCTTTAAATCCTATCGGAACTACATCACATCCCCGTTTCATCATCAATAGCCCTGCTAAAATTGAAGCATCGTTCTCAATCCACACCGCTACCTTCCCTTCCACCCCCGTCGGCAATCCTCCAAAACAGGGCACAATCTCGGTAAAGAGATACGCGCCATCTTGATTTATTTCTACACCCAGAAGATGTTGTGGATTAGCACCATCAAAAGTTAAAGCAGTATGAGCTTCAATGTACTTTCCTAACTCAATATTTATCTCTGGAGAAGTTAATGGAAATCGTTTGTCGGAACGCTTCGGCTCGATTTTAAATGTGCCTGTTTTTCCCGTCAGCAGCTCTAAACTCTTCTGCTTAATTGCTTCCATGCTTTTCTCTACTTTAACTGCGGGAGAATAAGATACTAAGCCAAATACTTGCCGTAATTTGTGGTGCTCAGAAAAGTAATTAATGATTAATCTCCCCCGAACTTTCTTTACTTTAGCCGCACCGGCAATTTTGCGGAGATTTTCAATTAGCTTATTCTCAAAGAACGATTGGTTGCGCCCTTTGAGGAAGAGCTCTCCGTAACGTAATAATATGTGCTCCCGGGCCATGTTTTAAAGAGAAATCGCTCGCTTTAAATAGTTTACTGTAGAAAAAACAATTAAATTAAAGACGATAAAAATGAATCAGGTCAACTAGTAGGTTACTACTCTCAAAAAGTATGTAAACTATATGCTTTGTTTAAAACCATGCATTTATAAAGAAAAGCTTTAAAAAGCAACCCATGATTTATAAATCATTAATTTAAAGTTTAAAAAACCAAGGGGTGTTTAATCATGCCAAAAAAACAAATAGCTAAGAAAGAAATTAAAATAGTTAACATCGTCGTTTCTACCGGATTAGAAAAAGATATTCCATTAGAAAAGATGGCGGCGACTCTGCCCAATACCGAGTATAATCCAGAGCAGTTTCCGGGGTTAGTATTGAGAATTAAAGAGCCTAAAACTTCGGCGTTAATTTTCTCCAGCGGAAAGGTAGTATGCACCGGGGCCCGAACTATGGAAGATGTAGATAGAAGCATCCAAAGCATTATCCGCAGCTTGAAAAAGATGAATATTTTTGTTACGATTAAGCCCGAGATTACGGTTCAAAACATCGTCGCTTCCGGCAGCATTGGAATGGACTTAAACTTGAACATTTTGGGAGTTAAACTGCCTAATACTGAATATGAGCCGGAGCAATTCCCTGGTTTAGTGCATAAGTTAAGGGGCACTAATGCTACTTTCTTATTATTCAGCAACGGGAAGATAGTATGCACTGGAACCAAGACGGAGAAAGAAGTCGATGACGCTACTGATAAGCTGATTGAGAACCTGAAGAAGATGCTGGATAAGTAAAATTTAATTTATTTTAATTTCATTTAGAAAATCATTAGGGGTTACTATTTTAATTCCGCCATACTCTTTGAGTTGTAGAAGATGCGAATCTCCGGTTACAATATATTTTGCATTGCCTGCAAGTGCTGTCTCTAAAATTACGTTATCGTCAGGATCTTCTTTTATGGTTTTAACTATGTCATGCGTTTCTACAATTGTGGCAATCTCTAAGATTAAATTCAGGAAACGTTCTTTCTGTTCCGAAGTAAAGTTAAACTTGGGATAATCAAGTACTCTTTGCAACTCTTCCAGCTGTTTTGGGGAGGTAATAAGTTCGAGTTCACCACTTACACACTTAGCAAATATATCGTGGGGCTTTCCTTTCCATCCTAAAGCAGAGATTAAGTTATTAGTGTCTAAAGTTAATTTTGTCTGGCCCATTTTACTGCATCGCCCGCATCTTTTTCGCTGACGCTTAGCTTCTTAAATTGCTGTTCAATCTCTTTGGAGAGTTTTTGAAATTCTATTTTTACATTAGGTATTTTTACCCTTTTAAATAATACTCCATTTTTCATGGGAAAAGGCATAAATCTATCCCCTGCTTCAAATCCTTCTTCGTCACGTATCCCTTGCGGAACCACTAATTGGCCTTTTGGGCTCATTTTAACAATTTCAGTATCCATTTGTCATCACGTTCAACTGTTAAACGGTTAAACTATTTAAATGTTTCTGAGAGAAAGCGAATTTATCCCTTTGAGAACAGATAAATATTTTTGATTAGTTTTATATACCTGCTTCTATTCTAAATCTGCGATGACAAATAATCTTAAGCGAGTAATCCAAAGAATAAATCCGTTCCAGTTAGGTGTAACTTCGATTCAAATCAATTCATTTAGAAAATTAGGTTTGGGCGAAGGCCACTTAAATTATCAATTCATCATCGGGAACAAAAAATTTCTGTGCAGAGTAAATATCGACAAGAATGTACCTAATCAGTCAAAAGAAGAATATTATGCACTTAAACTATACTCGATGACATAAATAATTATACAAAATAGTATGTCATCTCCTAATAAGTAAGTGACACGATGTATAAAAATTAATGTCACTTACTATAATTGAAAAAATGGGTGTTGCTCCTAAAGCATTTTATTTCCATAAAGCAGACCAGACTTATCTCCACGACTTTATTATTCTGGAGTTTATTTCGGGACAAGCCTGGCGCAAGAAGAAAAGAAGCTACACCCCCAGACAGATAAAAGAAATAGCTAAACTGCTGGCTAAGCTCCATCATAAAAAGAATCCTCAACTAAAACCCAAAAACTACTTTTATGGTAGTTATTTAAGTAAGGGTTTAGAGTATATCAACTCAATTAACCAACAAACTTGTAATCAATTTGGTTCAGAGTTAGAAACAGTGCATAATAGGATAAAACAACTTATCCCAAAAACAGAAACCCATAGATTTGGCTTAATTCACGGAGACGTCTGCCCTCAAAATATAGTAGAAACTGGCCGGGGCTTAAGATTAGTTGATTGGGAATCGGTCGGACTTTCCGATCCAGCTAAAGACATAGCCAATGTGATTATCGACTTAGGACTTAAAAACAATGACTTAAAATTATTCCTAAAAGAATATCGGAAACTAAGAAAAGATAAGGGTATACTCATTCGGGCAAAAGTATATGCCGTTTTAATGCGTTATAATTATTTCTTGTGGGAACTCGTTCGCTCTTTTGAAATAATTCATAAGCGGCTACCCAAAGAATACCTGAACAAAAATACGGTGCAACGGCATATTAACGAGGCAAAACACCAATTTAAACAGTTGAAAGAGGTGGTGGAACTGCCCGGATTGGACTTAAAAGCCCTCTTTAATAACGGTAAAAATCATATTTAACCCCATATTATCTTTCACCACCCAAAACTTTATTAAGTTTCTCGTTTAATGGAAAACTGGTGGGTGGATTAATATGGAAGTGGAAGAACAAATAAAAGTGCTGCGGGAATTTATTGAACAGAATTATTATCCCCAGTTATTAGAAGGAGTAAGAAAAGGACAAATGTTCCTGGCGCTGGATTTCTCTGAATTAGTCAAATTTAATACAGAAATATCTGAAGAACTGCTGGAAAGCCCGGAAGAAGTGCTTAAAGCAGCAGAGATGGCCGTAAAAGAGTTTGACCTGCCCCAAAAAGTGCAAAAGTTTACTATTCGTTTAGTTAATTTGCCCGATTCGCAAAAAATAAATGTAAGTGATATTCGTAGCAAGCATCTTAACAAATTTCTATGGACGGAAGGGGTAGTGCGGCAGAAATCAGATGTACGCCCGCATGTAGCTGCAGCTAAATTTGAATGTCCTTCCTGCGGCAATGTAATTACTATTATCCAATTAGACAAGAAATACAAAGAGCCCAGCAAGTGCAGCTGCGGCAGAAAAGGCAAGTTTAAAGAAATCGCCCGCGAGCTAGTAGATGGACAAGGAATTGTGCTGGAAGAAAATGCTGATGAGCTGGATGGGGTTCAGCCCAAGAGAATTAACGTATTTCTTAAAGACGATTTAGTGGCTCCTATTTCTGAGCGCCGAACCGGTCCCGGATCGAGAGTCAGGATCTGCGGGTGGGTTACGGAGGTTCCGATAATCCTTAAAACCGGGGGGCAGTCAACCAAGTACGACTTAATTATCGAAGCCAACAATATTGAGCCATTACAAGAAGATGCTATTGAAACTAACATTTCAGAGCAGGAAGAAGAAGAAATCAAGAAACTGGCTCGAAATCCAAATGCTTTAAATATTCTCGCCAGCAGTATTACCCCCTCCATTTACGGCCATGATAAAATAAAAGAAGCATTGGTGCTGCAGCTGGCCGGAGGATGCCGAAAAACGCGTTCTGATGGTGTATCTACCAGAGGAGATATTCATATATTATTAGTGGGCGATCCCGGAAGCGGAAAGTCGCAGATACTGAAAAGAATTACAGGAGTAGCGCCTAAAGCAAGGTTCACCAGCGGGAAAGGTTCGACTGCTGCCGGACTTACTGCCAGTGTCGTAAAAGATGAATTTTTGGGCGGCTGGAGTTTAGAAGCAGGTACTTTGGTTTTAGCCAATCGCGGCTTTGCCATTATTGACGAGATGGACAAGATGAATAAAGACGACAGATCTGCGCTTCATGAGGCATTGGAGCAGCAAAGCTATCACCCCCAGACTGAAATTATGTTAAGTGACGGCTCAGTGCACAAAATTGGTGAGTTAGTGGACTCGCTTATGGAAAGAAATGCAGAGAAAGTTATAACCGGAAAGAATTGCGAAATTTTAGACTGTGAACTAGAACTACTTACCACCAACTTTACTAAAATTTTCCCGGTAAAGGCTTGCCGTGTGAGCAGGCACATTGCGCCAAGTAAGTTTGTCGAGATTGAATTTCAAAACGGAAGAAAAATCATGGTCACTCCTGAACATCCCCTGTTTGTATACAATTCAGAACTAAAAGAAGTTCCGGCGTACAAAATTAAAAAAGGGGAACTTTGTCCTGGACCACGAGTCCTACCCACCATAGAAAGAGAAATAAGTTTAGAGAAAATCCCCATCAGCAAATACCAAAAAGAGGTTTGCTTCCCTGAAGAGATAGACGCGCCTTTGGGGAGGCTTATGGGCTACTTGGTTACCGAAGGGCATAGTTACCATCAGCCCTCAAACCATTATGCAGAAATAGGAATCAGTAACACTAACTTTACCATAACAAATGACGCAAAAAATCTTATGGAAAACCTATTTAAAACCAACATAAATCAGAATATTGCTCCTTTTTACAGAAGGAAGAAAGCAACTAAAGATTTAATTACGGTTAGGTGTTGTTCTGAACCATTATACCGTTTCTTTAAAACTAACTTTAAAGAACTCCTAAAAAAAGCTACTTCAAAAAGAATACCTAACTTAATAAGATTCTCCGGCAGCGCCGTTAAAATTTCTTTACTTCAAAGTGCTTTCAAAGGCGACGGCTTTATTGATTCGGAGAGATTTGGATATTCTACTTCATCTTATGAGTTAGCTAAAGATTACCAAGATTTGCTGCTGGGAACGGGGATTTACAGCTACATTGCCTCATCAAAGCAAAGTGGAAATATGACCGCCCCAGCATATAAAGTAGTGGTCTCTGGAGCAGAAAGCATGGGGAGGTTCATGGAAAAAATTGTAGAAAAGGATGATTCCCGATTAGAGAGATTAAATCGGTTGGCAAAGAGAAGCACGCAAAAAACTAATGATTGGGATATCTTTCCTTTAACAACAGGAACCCGTCTCAAGAACATTCTGACCGAGCTGCGATTAGATGATGGATACTTTTACAACACCATTAAAAACGGGAATAATGTCCATCGAAAAACTATACAATATTATATTGAAAAAATAAATGCAAAGCTCACTGAATGTGAAAAAGTGGTTTCGGAATCCGACAATCCCCGAAAAATAAGGCGGGTGTGCAACTTACAGCTTAAAGAACTAAGCCAAGAACTCAAAGTTTGCGCTGGTACTATTTACAACTTGGAGAAAAAGAGAAACGAGAGATTAATTACTATAGTAAAGAAAAAAGCTGAAGCAAGGATAAATAAACTAAAAAATGAAGTGGAAAAATTAAATAATTTAATTCATTCTGATTTGCGCTTCTTAAAAATAAAATCGGTTAAAGAAATAGAAAACAATGGGGTAAAGTGGGTTTATGATGTAGCTGTAGAGCCAAACCAAAATTTTGTATCGGAAGGATTAATTTTACATAATAGTGTTTCCATCTCCAAAGCCAACATTCAAGCCACCTTAAGATGTGAAACTACGGTTTTAGCTGCCGCTAATCCAAAACTAGGCCGATTTGACCCTGAGGATCTAATTGCACGCCAGATAGACCTGCCACCAACGCTAATCAACCGCTTCGATTTGATATTTGCCATTAAAGATTTGCCTAATAAAGAAAAAGATGAGCAAACCGCCACGTTCATCTTAAATTTGCATAAAGATTCAGAGATCAAAGCTGAAGTTCCTACCATTCTGCTCAAGAAATATTTTGCATATATCCGGCAAAAGATTAACCCTAAAATTACTGATGCGGCCATTGAAGAATTAAAAGATTATTACATTAATATGCGCAACACCGGAACTACTGAAGAAAGCGGAGTAAGAACCATTCCTATTACTGCCAGACAGTTAGAGGCATTAGTAAGATTATCGGAAGCGGCAGCTAAAATAAGATTAGCTAAAACTGTAACCAAAAAAGATGCCCAAAAAGCCATTGAAATGATAGATTACTGCTTGAACGAGATTGCTAAAGACAAAGAAACGGGAACGATTGACATCGATAGATTAGGAAGCAGGATGACTGCCAGCCAAAGAGGCAGCATCAGTGTAATCAAAGAGATAATGACCATACTGGAAGAACAGACTAAGAGCAAGATAATTCCGGTAGAAGATATCATCAACGCCGCTAAAGAGAAGAATATGGGTGAAGACCAGGTTAATGAAATATTAGAAAAGTTAAGGCGCTCCGGAGACATCTTTGAGCCCAGAAAGAACTTCGTGCAGAAATTGTAATTAAAGATAATCAGTTGATAATCAAACATGGAACAAACCAACGTTTTCGTCCGTTTTGTAGCAGTTAAATGCACTATCGGCAAGATTGGCACTTATGCTTTCGTGCAGGAAGACGAACAAAATTCTAATTACTTGCAGGCGGTGGATGGACAAAAAATATTCCGATTAAATGTGATGGGAATAATTGTAAATAAAGAAAAACAAGGCAGTATAACTAATCTATTATTAGACGACGGCACGGGAAAAATTATTCTTAGAAGCTTTGAAGAAAATAAAAATGTACGAGAACTAGCAGCAGGGGATACGGTAATGGTAATTGGAAGAGTTCGGATATACAATCAGGAAAAATATCTTTCAGCTGAGATTGTAAAAAAAATTGAGGCAATCTGGATGAAAATAAGGCGCTTGGAATTAAAAGAAGAATTTGATCGGGTTGAATTAAGCTCGGCGGAAACCGAAAGAATACCTTTGTATGCTCCTATTGAGATCAAGCCGGGTATAACTATATCCGCAACTGTAAACGAGGGGATTGAAGAAGAAATAATAGAAGAAGAGATTCAGGGAATACAAATAAATCCCCTACTTCCTGCCCAGAAAATATTACATCTTATAAAAGAATTAGATACAGGAAACGGAGCTCCCGTCGAAGAGATAATTTCTAAATCACCGTTAAACGGAACGGAAAAGTTACTGGAGCAGATGCTGCAGAAAGGCGATATTTTTCAGAATTTGCCTGGAAAAGTCAAAGTGCTGTGAAAATAATTACGTATTGATTTGAAATTATCGTATCATCACTGGCGTAATATACACTTCTACCAACCCTGCTACCACCAGAATTCCCAAGCTTAATAAGATTAAATCCAACGCGTCTACTAACACCCGATCTTCTTTGAGATTGTGCTTAATCAAAGCAATAGAAATGATTCCCCCAGCTAAACCAGCCACAAAATAAGATACCATTTCTAATACGCCATGAGTCATATATCGAAAAAAGCTTATCGAAGCTGCTCCAAAATAAGTGCTAATGGAAGACATACCTACCACTGAAGCCGCTTTTCCTAACTCTACTTTAAAGAAATTTCCCATAGCGGTAGCCACTACTGAAGCATTCCAAGTCAAGATAAATAAAGCGCCCGTTCCGTACAAAAACGAAAATACAATACAAAAAAACAACACTTTAATATTATTAGAGAAAATTCGGGTAAAAAGATCAAAACTAGCAATTTTTCCCTGAACGTTGTTATTTACGGATGAAATAGCCTGCTGTTGAGTTTCAAATACTACATTAACTACTTCATTTGGAAGCATTATGTAAGAAATGGATAACGCAGCCATTATGCCTAAAAACAGGAAAATTAAGAAAACTAACACTTTGCCATGTTCTTTTAGCAATGCAATTTCGGTATCTAACTGTAAATCCAATTCTTCTTCATTGGTAATAGTAGTATAAAGCAACGGAACTGTAGCTAGAACTATCAAAAATACGGTGAGTAAGCCTGCTGCTTCTTTAAACACGAAATAAGACAACATCAATCCTACCAAAGAATAGATAAAACCAGCGAGAAACATCTCCCACGGCTTCTTTTTAACTGCAAATGGATTAAATAATGATTCTAACACCATTATCAAAGTAAATCTCAGAGATTATTTAAACGTTTCTGTAATTTGTATTGACGAAAGCAGAAGTTAAGCTCATCCCCCTCTCCCTAAGCTTACCCCTCCCTCACCCCTTTGTTTCCGATGGAAGTGACGAATTGAAAAAACGAGATACATGCTTGAACTGGATTAATGTTAGATTTGAAATAATTAGAATTAAACCAATTGAATCAATAAATTATTGAGGTGATATAATCGATTAATAATTATTTCACATTTAGTTAAATGCAATCGAGTTGCATCTGGAACGTTTTAAGTCCTAAGAAACTATGTAAATCATAATTAATATAAAAAGTAATTAACTTAAATGTTCTTGCTTAATCTTAAATTAAAACTTTTTTGTTTTTGATTTTACGTTAAACGTACTCTTTATTTTCTATATTGAAATATATTATATAACGTATATTAATAATAAAGCTGTAATAATGTAATAATGTGTATACCGATATTAAACATGATATATTAATAAAACTAAATAAGTCAAAAGATTACATTTAACAAACCACCATCAAGTCTAAAGATATCAAGTTAACCAATCAATTAGATAATTCATCTCTAATCATCGTTACCACTTTTCAATTTAACCATAACTATTTATATTAGCTCCACTCGCACTGTAAGTGAAATATACGCATAAAAAGCTATACAAATTGATTTATAGCTTCAAACGTGGAAGTGTTTATAAGAAAAGTGTGCACCAAGCTTAAAGTTAAGCGATAGGTTAAGTAATAAGTTAATATCAATTCATCAGGAACATAAGTTTAATCACTTCATCAAACTTTTTCCATGTGCAATCAAGGGGTGTGAGAGGCAAAGATAAGTAGGAAGGTGCAGTTTAGGTGTCAAAAGGGTGAATTAGATGGGAATTACTAACTTTTTTGAAAATTTTCTAAAACAGGACTCGTTATTTCAAGATAAATCAGTATTACTTTCTTCTTATGTTCCCGAAGAAGTGCTTTACCGAGAAAGCCAGATTCAGGAGGTAGCCAATATCCTAGCTCCGGCTTTACGCATGGACAAGCCGTCTAATTTATTCATTTATGGCAAAACCGGCACGGGTAAAACCCTTTCGGTCAAGCACGTGCTTCAATCCATGGTTAATTTGGCTGCAACTAATAATATTCCTTTGAAAGCGATGTACATCAACTGCAAGCTAAAACGGGTGGCAGACACTGAATACCGCCTAATAGCTCAAATTATCAAAGAATTAGGGCAAGAAATTCCGCCTACGGGATTGCCTACCGATGAAGTTTATAATATCTTTTACAAGCTGTTGGACCAGCAAAAGCAGTTAATTTTGTTGGTTTTAGATGAAATTGACCAGCTTACTAAAAAGATGGGAGATGATATTTTATACAACTTAACCCGCATCAATTCTGAGCTTAAGAATGCCCAATTATGCTTAATCGGTATTTCTAATAATTTAATCTTTGTCGAAAATCTTGATCCCCGAGTTAAAAGCAGCTTATCTGAAGAAGAATTAATCTTCCCACCGTATAATGCGCTGCAAATTCAAGATATACTCAAAAAGAGGTCTGAGAAAGCGTTTTCTCCTGATGTAATCCAAGCAGGAGTTATCGAAAAATGTTCGGCTTATTCTGCTCGGGACCATGGCGATGCGCGCAGAGCCATTGACTTATTAAGAATCGCCGGAGAATTAGCTGAAAGAAGCGGCTCTAAAATTATTGAAATGTCTCATCTAGATGAAGCCGAGAAGAAAGTGGAAACTGATACCATAATAAATGCCGTAACTAACCAGCCCAAGCAGTTCCAAAGCGTGTTATATGCAGTTCTGTTACTCTCTCCGCAAAAGAAGAACTTCTTTACCGGAGAAATCTACGAAACTTACAAAAGCTTATGCCAAAAAACCAAATTTAACATATTAACCCAGCGCCGTGTTTCTGATATTTTAGCTGAATTAGATATGTTGGGCGTAATCAATGCCAAGATCATCTCTAAAGGAAGATACGGCCGCACTCGGGAGATCTCACTTTCATTGGAAGAAAGCCTGGTGCTCAAGCTCAAAGAAATATTAGAAAAGTCGTTGCTCTTGAGCCAATAAATTCATCGTTTCCATTAAATTTCAATTCAATTAGCTATTCCCACACATGGCCAAAACTAAACAAGAATTAATTGAAAAATTGTTTGAAAAAGGCATTTTAGCCAGCCAGGATATCCTGGAAAAAGAAGTAGGTTCTGAATTATTTCATCAATTAGAAGCAGAAAGCGACTTAATGGTACTTAATTCTGATTATGCTAATATTGTTTCTATGCAAGCGACTTTAGTGGATTGGTATGACCTTGACCGATATAAAGTGGAAGCAGAAAAAGAACGAGATGACGACTTATACCAAAGCCAGCTGCAAACCCTGAAGAAAGCATCTTTATCTTTAATAACGCCTCATGAAACCCATCATCAAGAAGAATCGAGCTTAGAATTAGAACTAAATTTAATTTCGCCTCATTCTACTTTTTCATCAGTGGATACTTCTACTTCTTCCATTACTACTTCTTCCATCACTGCTCCAGTTTTAACTCCTTCTCTTCCCATTTCATCAATTTCGCCAATTACTTCCGTTAAAACCACCATCAACATCGTGCTTTCTTATGAAAACAAGCCCCACAAGTATGAAGTTAAAGATTTTTCTACTATTTTTACCTCTCGTTATCGTTTTTTAGAAAAAATACTACGTTACAAACCCGCGCTTTCCGAAAATCTTACTTCTATCAGCCGCATTCAGGGAAAAAAAGAGCGCGAGCATGTTTCTTTGATCGGGATGGTGGAAGAGGTTGGTGTAACTAAAAGCGGGAATATTATGATTTCATTAGAAGACTTAACCGGTAAAGTTAAAGTTTTAATTAAAAAAGACGAACCTGAACTTTTTTCTGGAGCCAAAGAGTTAGTTCCCGATGAAATTATTGGAATAACCGGAACTTGCAGCGAACATATGCTCTTTGGAGACAAAATTGTATGGCCGGATATTCCTGCTGCCGAAGAAATGAAAAAAAGCCCCGAGGATGTTTCCGCCATTTTTCTATCTGATTTTCATGTTGGCTCTAAGATGTTCCTGCGCGAAGAAGTGGATAAATTCATGAGCTGGCTGAATGGAAATACAGGTAACGAAGCCCAGAAAGAAGCTGCCGCCAAAGTAAAATATATTTTTATCGCCGGAGACTTGGTAGATGGAATTGGAATCTATCCTTCACAGGAAGAAGAATTGGACATAACTGAAATCAAAGCCCAGTATCTTGAATTTGTAAAAATCATCTCCCAAATACCCTTCGACAAACAGATAATTTTATGCCCAGGAAATCACGATTTAGTTCATCTGGCCGAGCCTCAATCCATTATTTACAAAGAATATTGTCCGGAATTACATGCACTTCCCAATGTAACTTTAGTAACTAATCCGGCCCTGATTAATATTGCTAAAACCTCTACTTTTCCCGGATTTGATGTACTAATGTATCACGGCTACAGTTTTGATCATTATGTAGCTAATGTCGAGCCGATCAGAAATGGCGGTGGATACAGTCGTGCTGATTTAATTATGAAATTCCTATTAAAACGGCGGCATTTAGCGCCTACGTTCAAGTCTACGCCTTATTTTCCAGCACACCTCGAAGACCCGCTGTTAATAAAAAAAGTTCCTGACTTTCTTGTTTCTGGACACATTCATTATTCCAAAGTCGCCCATTACAAAGGAGTTACTATGATTTGCGGAAGCTGCTGGCAGTCTAAAACCGCATTTCAGGAAAAAATGGGGCATGAGCCCGAGCCGGGAAGAGTGCCTCTTGTTAATTTAAAGACGAGGGAAGTCAAGATATTAAGGTTTGCGTAGAGAGTAATACTTCAGTAACATGAAGCGTTACCGTCATAAAGTCGAGCCTCTTCGGAGTTTACTGCTGGCAGACGAGGGGGATGCCCCCTACGGGGAACGTCTGCTCTCGATAAATACAGTGAAAGGCGAGAAGACGGTAACGCTTCACGGGAAGCAGAGAGAGCATCTTCGAAATCCTCGCAGTGAATATTGCCGGAGCGACATCCCCGTATGGGGCAAGTCCCCCTGTCGCTCTTGAAGGATTAATCGAATGGATTTCGACCTGATGATGCTCTCTCTGCTTCACTTTACTGAAGTATTACCGTAGAGAGTAAGGGTGTAAAACAATCACATAAAATGCCCCATGGCCGACATCAACCAATCCGCTTTGGACAAAATTGCCTCTCCGGCAATGCAGGACTATTTTAATAGAATCAGCGCTGAAGTAAAAAAGTGCTATGAGATTGCCACCTCCGCCCGGCACCAAGGCCTCGACCCTGAAGAAGAAGTTTCTATTCCTTTAGCCAAGAATATGGCGGAAAGAGTAGTGGGATTAATTTCAGTAATTGCACCTCAAATAATAAGTACCGGAATTCCTGAACGCATAATTGAGCTGGAAACCCAATACGGCTTGTTAGATTGGAGGGTTGGTTTTACCGTCGCTGAAGAAGTAGCCCAAGAAAAATTCTGTAAGTTTGCTTCGAAGCAGGAAGCGATGGAAATCGGCATTAGGGTGGGATTTGCGTATCTTACTTTAGGCATCGTCTCCGCGCCATTAGAAGGATTCATCGGACTGAAAATTAAGAAACGGCGCGACGGCCAAGAATATTTTGCGTTGCAATATGCCGGACCGATCAGGGCTGCAGGAGGAACTGCCGGGGCAACTTCAGTTATCTTAGGTGATTATGTGCGGGTAAAGATGGGTTATGCCACTTATGACCCTACCGAAATGGAAATTAATCGTGGTGTTATGGAAATTCAGGATTATCATGAGCGGGTCACTAATTTACAATATTTTCCTTCGGAAGAAGAACTGCGATTTATGGTGTCTCATCTTCCGGTAGAGGTTGATGGAGACCCTACGGAAAAGATTGAGGTATCTAATTACAAAGACTTGCCGCGCATTGAAACTAATCTGATTCGGGGCGGGGTAGCATTAGTTTTAGCTGAAGGATTAAGTCAGAAATCGTCCAAGCTGTGGAAGAGACTGTCTAAATGGGGAACCCAGCTGGGATTAGAATGGGGTTGGTTGAAAGATTTTATCAAATTAAAAGAGAAAATTCATGCGGCTCATGCATCTAAACTTACGGAAAAAGCTGGCGAAGTAAAAGATCCCCCCATCATAATAAAAGAAACCAAAAAAACACCCCAGCCTAACAATACTTTCTTAATGGATTTGGTAGCCGGAAGACCCATATTGACTCATCCTCTCGCTGCCGGAGGATTGCGATTAAGATATGGAAGAACCCGAGCTACTGGTTTTTCAGCTACGGCATTACATCCGGCAACTATGGTTGTGTTAGACAAATTCATTGCTATCGGAACCCAGATCAAGATTGAACGCCCTGGAAAAGCTGGCACCATAACCGTATGCGATACTTTAGACGGGCCCATCGTTAAATTAAAAGACGGTTCAGTGTTATATCTCCGTACCGAAGCAGAAGCTAAGAAATGTAATTCTGAAGTTGAGGAAATTATATTTCTCGGGGATATCCTATTTAACTATGGAGATTTTTCTGAGAATGGGCAGGATTTAGTCCCTCCAGGCTATTGTTCGGAGTGGTGGGCATTAGAAGTAGAAAAAGCCCTTTCTATCAGTTTTGCCGAAAAAGGGGTAGAAAAAGCAGCGTCGGAAATGGGATTAAGTACAGAAAGACTATCAGAATTAATTGAAACCCCTCTGTTGAGCTTTCCCACCACTGAAGAAGCCATTTCTCTTAGCTCAGTGTTAAAAGCACCTTTACATCCAGAGTATCTTTATTATTGGAAATTGGTTTCTGGTACTGACATAAAACTGTTGCTCGAATATCTCCAAGAGGGCAAATTAAAAATTGAGGAGAGGGAAATTAAAAAAATAGTGCTTCCTTATTATCCTGCCATCTCAGAAGTTCATCTGAAAGCTAAACGAGTGATGGAATTAGTGGGGCTGCCGCATCTGGTAGTGAACAAAGACAGCATCGTCATTGAAGAGAATGAAGCCAAAGCGATAGCGTTATGTTTTAATTTTAAAACCCAATTGGAGTTAGAGCAATTAGCCCTTTCAGCAGAACAGGTTGCGGACAAAGATGGTTTGGAAGTACTTAATTCTCTTTCTCCCGTTTCTCTGCGTGACAAAGCTGGAACTTTTATCGGAGCAAGGATGGGAAGGCCGGAAAAAGCTAAGATGCGCGAGATGACCGGTTCACCGCAAGTGATGTTTCCTGTGGGTGGAGAAGGAGACCGGTTAAGAAGTTTTCAATCAGCGATGGAAGCGGGCAAAGTTACTTCTACTTTTCCGTTGTTTTACTGTGAAGCATGCCAGAAAGAAATGGTTTATCCCCATTGCGAGGAGTGCGGGGATAAATGTGTTAAGCGCTATCACTGCCGCGTTTGCGGGGTGGTGAATAAAGAGACCTGCCGTCATGGCGCAACCAATTCGCATCGGAACATGGAAGTGGACATCAAATATTATTTTCATAAAGCCAAAGACCGATTAAAAGAGACAGTTCATCCTGATCTGATTAAAGGTGTGCGCGGAACTTCTAATAAAGAGCATTTAGTAGAGCACTTAGCTAAAGGAATATTACGGGCTAAACATAATATTTATGTAAATAAAGAAGGAACCACCCGTTATGATTGCACCGAATTGCCTTTAACCGGATTTAAACCTAAAGAAGTTAAAACCTCGGTAGAGAAGTTAAGGAAGTTAGGATATACTCAAGATATTTATGGAAACAAATTAGAGCACGATGACCAAGTATTAGAATTAAGGCCCCAAGATATAATTTTACCCGGATTTGATTCTTTAGATGAATCTGCTCCCAAAGTATTAAGCCGGGTAGCCAATTTTCTGGACGAACTGTTAGTAAAGTTCTATGGGTTGAAGCCTTTTTACAAAGTTAAAAAAGAAGAAGATTTAGTTGGCCATTTAGTAATTGGCCTGGCTCCGCATATCTCTGCTGGTTTAATTGGCAGGATAATCGGTTTCTCGGAAACACAGGGGCTGATAACCCATCCTTTGTTCCATGCCGGGCTGAGAAGGGACTGCGTACACCCCAACACCCGATTTGTGTATGAAAATGACAAAAGGAACCTCGTTTATGAACAAATAGGCAATTTAGTGGATAATTTAATTGCTGGCGGTGCCAGGACCACCGTATTTGATGGAGTAGGAACAGTAAAAGTTGATTTGGAGGATAAAAATATCTTTGCATTTGGCATCGATCCTATTACCAATAAACTAAAAAAGAAAAGAATAAAGTTTTTCATAAAAGGTCCGGTTACTAAACAATGGGTGAAGATAACCACTGCAACCAATAGAACTTTCTTGATGACCCCCACCCACGATTTTATGTATTTCAACAATAATTCATTTAACTTTAAGAAAGCTAATCGTATTGACGAAGGAGATAAGGTTCCGATATTAAATCACTTTGATAATTCATCCCCGCCATCATTAACTTTAAACCTAATCACTTTTCTCATTGATAACGTCCCTGACAAAGAACTTGCTAATCTGTATGTTGTAAATAAAAAATTCTTTAAACATTTAGTTGTTACAGCTGGAAGAAGTAGAATAATTAATTTTGTATCGGAAAAGAGGCACAAACAAAATTTAAACCAATGGTATGAAAAAACTTCATTGTTAGATGTTAAACATTTAATTGGGGGCAGGTTAATTAATGCTTCAGAGTTTCTCAATAATGAAACTGTGCTAAGAGTTAAGTTCTCTAATCGTTTATTCAAACCTACACTTCGCTTAGATTGCGGAATTGTTCCTTTGTTAGGTTATTATGCTGCCGAAGGCTATTCTCGGAAAACAAAAACAGTTTCACAGGTTAGTTTTAGAATTGATGATAAAGCGCTTCAGAAGAAAATAATAAATTTAATAACCTCCTCTTTTGGAATAATTCCCAACACCGGAGAAAACTCAACCAAGATAACTATCTGTGATCAGTTGGTTTATCTTCTCTTTAAATTTTGTTTTAAAACCGGCTCTAACGCTCACGAAAAAAGAGTTCCTTCTTTGATATTTAATCTTCCTCCGTCTTTAACATCTGGTTATATCTCTGCATTCATAGATGGCGACGGAAGTGTAATTTTGCCCCGAAATGCAGTAGTGTTGTATTCAGTCAACCGAAGCTTATTGGATGATTTCGCATTACTCTTCACTAAATTTAATGTTTTTTCAAGATATCAAACCACTGCTGAAAGATTTCCAGGGAAGGCGGTTTTAGAAATTTATAAACGTCTTGGAAAACAACCCCAAAGCCACATTCTTCATCATTTGGTTATCACTGGGAGAGATGTCAATACTCTAAAGAAAATTTTAACTTTAGAAAGCCCTAAAAAACGAGAAAACCTGCGTCAGTTGAGGATAATAACTTCACCAAGAAAAACATATTTTGGCGGAAAACAATACTTGCTCGAAGAGAAAGGTGATTTTATAATAGATTATGTTAAAAAGAAAGAAGTTATTGAAGGAAAAGTTAATTCTTATTGTTTTGAGGTTGAATGGAAGAATAAAGAAGACAAAAATGTTTTATGGGGGGAGCAAATACTCAACACACGATGCGACGGTGATGAAGCTGCCGTGATGCTGCTGATGGACGCTTTGCTTAATTTCTCCCGTAAGTTCCTGCCCAATACCCGCGGAGGAGTAATGGATGCCCCTTTAGTATTAACCAGCATATTGTATCCTTCCGAAGTCGATGACCAGGTACACGGATTAGACGTAGCGTGGAAGTATCCTTTAGAATTATACGAAGCTGCTTTGGAAATGAAAAAACCGTGGGAAGTTAAATTTGGCCCGGAACAGAAGAAGATGCCCCAGTTAGGAGACCGACTAAACACTCCGGCGCAATATGAGGGGTTCGGCTTTACTCATCCCATTGATAATTTCAATAAAGGAGTTCAATGTTCGGCCTACAAAATTCTTCCGTCAATGGAAGAAAAATTAATCGGGCAGATGGAAATAGCCCGAAAAGTAAGAGCAGTAAATTTAGATGACGTAGCTCGATTAGTGATTCAAAAACATTTCCTGAAAGATATCAAAGGCAATCTGAAAAAATTTTCCATGCAGCAATTTAGATGCGTAAAATGCAACACTTCGTATCGAAGACCGCCATTATGCGGAAAATGCACCACTTGTGGCGGAAAGATAATATTTACCATAACTGAAGGTTCGGTGATAAAATATCTTGGGCCTTCTTTGTTGCTGTGCCAGAAATATAACTTTTCTCCTTATCTCAAGCAGACAATTGAACTGCTTAAATTTAACGCTGATTGCGTGTTTGGAAAAGAGAAAGATAAACAGGTGGGATTAGGGGCGTTTGTTTAAGATTATAAAATTCAAGCGTTAGGGAGGACAAAATGGAAACACAAAAATGTAGTTTATGCCGTAAAGAAATGAATTGTTCAGAAGAAGGGTGTGCTATCGTAAAACACCTCTGCTTTGAATGTTATCAGCAGCACGAAGAAATATCTGATGCAGAATTAGATAAAATGCACGTCGAAGCTCCATCTGCCGAAGCCCGCCAAAAAATGGTAGATTCAATGGTAGAAGAGGTATTTCCTTCAGTTTGGGATGAGCGAAAAGAAGAATTGAAAGAACTTTCTAAGAAAGAATTGGCCAAGTTCATGTTCTCTTTGGGAGCGCAGGTAATGTCAGAGAGCCTGATGGACGAAGAGGAAGGGGACGAGGAAGAAGATGACGGGGAAGAGGATAACTAACTTCTTCTAGCCTTTTCTCATCGCCGAAATAAAGCTCAACGGTTTTTCTCTGAAATAATTCGTAGTATAAGCACACGCCGACAAACAATTATAACTGCATCGTTCCAATAATTCTTTGCTTTTATGTTGGTCGCTCTTAAAATAATCTTTATTTATATCTAAGAAATTTATGCCACTCTCTTCTTTCAACTTAGAACAGACATAAACTTTTCCATTGGTTGAAACTTGAATCATATACTTACCAATATCGCAGTTAATTCGGTAAGGGTGTTCTAAAGAGAACCCTGCATCTTGGAAATAACGTAATGGGTTAATAATTGGTAAGCCTTTTCTTTTACTCTCTATAAGCAATCTTAAAGCTTGTTCCATCTTTTCTTTTTCTTTAGGGTTGAACTTTACTGTTTTATCTGCTTGATAAACTATCCCAAAAGAAATTGGAATTCTTCGATTTCTAACTAATTCTAATAGGTTAGGAGTTTCCTCTACTGTTTCAGGGGATAATACTTGATGAATTTTAAATCGCATTCCATATTTTCGATGAGTATCTTCCAGCCAATCAATTAAAGTTTCTTTTCCGTCTAATGTTTTTCCAGACTTTCTTGTTTGGCCATAGCCATCTATAGAAATTTCTAAAATATCTAAACCAGCTTGAGCTAACTCTTCTAATCTTTTTGGAGTTAATAATTTTCCATTCGTGGTTAAATAAGTCATTAAATTTCGTTGGTCAGCCGAAGAAACGATTTCAGTTAAGTCTTTCCTAAGTAGAGGCTCTCCCCCCATAAACGCTACAATTGCTGCTCCCAAAGCATCACTATGAGCAATCCAAGATTGAACTTTCTCCAGAGAAGGATCTTTTGAATGGTTGTCTACCACATAACAATAATCGCAGGTTAAGTTGCATCGATTAGTAATCCAGAGGTGAACCCATAAAGGTAAGGGATGAACTAATGATTCAAGATAAGCTTTTCCCAATTTTGCTGCTTTTCTAGCGGTAATCATTTGATTTAGCCCAGGCTACCTTTCCACCACCACCTCTGCATGCGGCATCCCTGCAACAGAAATAGTTCTTCCAGCTTTAATCAATCCTAATTTCAATCCTAGACCTACTGCTTTCAATCCAGTGAATTGTAGAATATATCCTTTCTCAATAATTTCCGCCGTTTCTTTCTCGTCTTTCTCTTCACCATAGTAGAACTTATTTGTCAAATCAAGCTGCTTCTTCCCTTCTTCATACTTCTTTCCTATAATTTCAACATCTGTAATCGTAATTAGAATTCCCGGAGGCATATTTTTCTGGGAAACCATAAATTTGTTTAGCATTATACTCAGCTCCGACCTGTTCTAAATAACCCTCTTTACCGGCTTTTTAGCTCCGCAGGCTAAGCAGCGCAGGTATATTACCTCTTTTTCTTCTACTAATTTAGTCTCTGGCTTTCCGCACTCCGAGCAATACACCAATTCTGAAGCATATTGCCTGATTTTCTTGTTGATGGACGAAGCAGGAACTTTAGTCCCAAAAATAGTCCTCTCCCCCACAAACTTTCCCGGAGTAGCTAATTCTCGTAATAAGTATTTCAACGATGACTTTATCTATCACAAACCGCTCTGAACTGGCCGATTTCTCCGGCAGTTCCTGTTCCGCTTTATGCAATAGTTGTTCGTAATCTTCCATGGTTTGTTATAGTTTTAATGACATTTTATAAACTTTTAGCTTAAGAGCCTATTTTTTTAAGGAAAATTTAAATACATAAACTGTTTTCCAAAATGAATGCCAAAGATATATAACCCTACAACTAAAGAGTTTGAAAATGCAGAGTATGACCCCATTACCAATAGGTATTATGATTCCGAAGGGCGAAGCTTGGGAACGGCAGGTGACGAATATACTCATGGAACTGCCGTAAAGCGTAGAGGACTAAATTATGACCCGATTACCCATAAATATTATCGGATGGATGAAGATGGAATCGAGCGAGCAGTGGCTGACGGTCCCGATGATGACTAAATGAATATAATCTCAATCTCCCCAAAACGTTTATATACTCTGATAGTTTAATTTAAAAATAATAATCTAAAATAATACCAAAAGAGGTGTAAAACATGGCCGGATTGGATTTAGCTCAAGTAATTTTGGCGGTAATCGTAGGCACATTAGCCGCAATAGTGTATTCATTGAGAATACTCATCTTATTGGAAAGAAGAGTTGCTTCTATGGAAGGAAACATCCAGAAGATGACCGAGAAAGTGCTTAAGGAAGAAACTGTAATTGAAAGAGCGATGCTGAAAAAGAGAAAATAGTTTTTTTAATTGTTATCTTTTCTTTTTACGCTTTAATTTTACTTTAATTTTCTTAACTACTTTTTTCTTAGGGGCAATTTTCTTTGCCTTAACCGGCTTTCTTTTTTCTTCTATCTCGGCTGAAGCCAGCTCTTCTTCAATTTCTTTAATCCGGCGAGGTATACTCTCCAACCCTTTCCCTTCGTCTGGCATTATTAACTCTCCGCATTCCGGACAGTGAAATTCAAAATCTAACGCCTGGTCAAAATTTAACTTAATACAATTCTTGCTGCAGATGTAAAACAGTTCTTTCTGTCCGCTTTCTAATTTAGATTTTAGTTCTGCTAGCATCTCTCTTCTGCGTTTTAAATAATGGAACATGATGCTGTCCGGCTGTATGGTCCAATAATAGATATACCATCCTTTCTGCTTGTCTTTCTTACGGGTAAATCCCACTAAATGGTGGTTGTACAGAAAATAAAGCATCTTACGGATGACTTTTATATCTTTTTTGGTGCGGTGAGCCAGATCAAACTCATTAACATTTTCTTTTCCGTAAAGCTCTTTGGCTAGCGCTAACCCGGGCTCACCCAAAACAGAAATAACTACTTCTTCTATTTTCTTTTGGTTAAGGCGCATGGTAGTAGATATTGTGTTTATTTGGAAGCAGCTTTTAAATATTTCCTTCATCTTTTCCTATCAGCTCTTCCTTCGTCAATCCTCTCCTCTTAGCCAATTCTACTGAAGCACCAAAGTTAACTCCGGTATTCTCTAAATCTTCCAGCATCAAGAAATACCATTCTTCTCCAGCAAACTTAATTCCTATCCATGCTTCTGCCCCAAAATTCCGGGAGAAAGTTCTCAATTGCTCTACTTCATCCGGAGCAAAGTATTTATTTTTATCTTTGGTAATTTTGCATTCAATAGCCAATCTGCGGATGGCATTTCCGGCGAGGATATCGGGAGAAGGGTATTTCATGGAGCCTGAACCTGCACTTCTAATTGCCGACCAGCCATTATCATTTAAGAAGTGGATTAATTCCCGTTCTCCGGCAGTGCCTTTGGCTTTAGTGTTCATGGGATAAATCGCGCATTTACCGCTTTAAACTTTAACCCTCAAAAAATCTTCTGCTACAATGGTGTTGTCAAAATAAGTTCGGGCTTCGGTAACAATATCCGCCGTGCTTTTGTACCTAGGACTTATATGGGTAATTATCAACTTCTGAGCATTGTTCTCTGAAGCCAATATAGCCGCATCTTTTACGGTAAGATGCATGTACTTCTCCGTCTTTTCGGCGATATCACTAAGATGGGTTCCTTCGGAAATTAATAAATCAGCATCTTTTGCCAACTTATTTGCTCCAGCACAGGGAATAGTATCGGCCACGTAACTTATTTTTCTTCCTTTAACTAAGTACGTTACATCTTTGGATTTTATTTTCTTTTCATTAACCATTACATCTTCTCCACGCTGCAGTTTTCCCAGTACGGGCCCTTCTTTCAGCCCAAATTTGTTCGCTTTACTCATATCTACTCTTAATCGGTCTTTCTCTACAAACGCAAATCCAACACACGAAGATGAATGTCTTAACGGCTGGGCTTCCAACTCAAACTCTTCATTCTCAAAGAAAACTCCTGAGCTTACTTCTTTCACTTCAAATTCAATGATATCTTTAACTGCAAATGACTTCAACAAGTGTTCTAAATACTTCTTGCTGCCTTCCGGACCGTAAATATATAATTTTTTGGCGAATTGGTCTGCTCCCATGCTGCTCAGCAATCCCGGAATTCCAAATACGTGATCGCCGTGCCAATGGCTGATCAATAGCCGGGTTATCTTAGCTGGTTTAACTCCCGCAATCCTAATCTGCCGTTGTGTTCCCTCGCCGCAATCAAACAGTATATTTTCAGCATTAAACTGAAGCAGGAAGCTGGAGTGATTTCTAGCTTTAGTCGGCTGCATACATGACGTTCCTAAAAAAGTTATATCCACCATTTTACAGCACACTCTCCAATTCATTTAAATTTCTGATCTTCAATCCAAATTGACGAGAATTACGGCGATCCATCATTACCGCTTTAATTCCTGCTTTTTGCGCCGGAAGCATATCGCTCTCTAAACTATCTCCAATCATGACGCACTCTTCTGCAGTTGCACCCAGCTCAGCTAATACTTTAGGTAAAAATTCTGAATCTGTTTTTATCAAACCCAATTCGTACGAGCAAAACACTTTTTCAAAATATTTTTTCATCCCAAACTTATTTAACACGTTGTTTATGGAAAAACGATCGGTATTGGAAACTAACACCAAACGATGCTTTTTCTGTAATTCAGCCAGCATTTCCGTGGTTTCAGGGTAAGGCCGAGCCAACATCCACGACTTGTTCCACATCCCGATAAGCATTTCCATCTGCCGTTCAGAGCAGTCTACTTTAAATTCTTGGGCCACGTTTTCAAATGCCATTCTCAATTCTGGAAAATCGGAAGTCATCATGGTTTTCTCAAAACGCACCACATACTCTGAAAAAAGTATAGGTATACCTAGTATTTCCTTTACCTGCCGGGTGGGGCTCCACACGCCGTTTTCCATCAACGTCCCCCAAAAGTCGAATAGGAGTACTTTTACCATATTTAGGTGAAGATGGGCCGTAGATTATATATTTTGCTACAAAATTTTATAAAGAAATGAGATTAAACTATTAGGATGGGAATTGAGGAAGTTAAAATTGCGTTAAAGAATCTGTTAGATGTATATCGCAAATATGAAGATAACAAAAGTTTCATTTCTAATGAAAAACAAGTTTGCCAGAGTTTAATTTTCCCGTTAATTCATGATGTTTTACATTGGGATATCCGAGACCCCTCGGTGTTTAAAGTAGAAGAATCGCAAGGAGGAAAAAGAATTGACTCCGTTGTGTGTCACCAAGGAATTTCCCAATTTATTGTTGAAGCAAAGGCCCCATCTAAAGATATCCTCGGAAATTATGAATATTACCAGCAGGCATTAGGTTATGGGAGAGGTAAAGAACGCGACTTTGCAATTTTAACCAACTTTCGCCATTTAGTAATTTTATGTTGTTCAATACAGTTTAGGGTTGTTCAAGAAACTGAGATCGCAAGAATAGATTTACTTAATCTTAACGAAGAAAATTTGAAATTACTTTTATGTTTTGAGCATGAATTTTGGATTTCTCAAGGAAGAAATAATCCTCTCTATGGTAAAATAGCCAATCGCAAGAGAAACATCCCCGTAGATGAAGAATTATTGGAAGATATGAAACGCTGGAGAGAAATTCTTCTTACGAACTTAAAAAAGAAAGGCAAGCTTGATTTTATCGAAGAAGAAGAATCAATGAGAACAGAAGAAGAGGTTCAAAAGTTTATTGATAGATTAATTTTCATCTGCTTTTGTGAGGATAAAGAGTTGGAAGAGCCCAAATTAAAAAGTTTAATTTATGATAAAAGAGACAGATTTTCTTTAAAGCCGGGCTATTTACTTGAAAAGATTAAAGAATCAGTTAAAAATTATCGAAAGGTGTATGACAGCGACTTATTTGATCAAAGTGATTGTGACGATTTTGCGATTGATGATGATAAGCTATTGGAGATTTTAGTTGATTTAAAAGAGCCTAAGGGAAAGCCGCCCTATGATTTTAAAAGCATAGAAGCCGATATTTTGGGAAAGACGTATGAAAATTTTATTGGTCATATTCAAACAGGCAAGAAACGCTTCAAAGAAAAGGAAGATCTGGGAAAAAGAAAGAAAAGTGGCATTTATTACACCCCAAAATACATTGTAGATTATATTGTAAATAACACGGTTAGAGAGTATGTTAAAGGAAAGTCTTTTGAAGAGATTAAGAAAGTTAAAGTTCTTGACCCAGCTTGCGGCTCTGGAAGCTTTTTACGTGTTGCTTTTGATGTTTTGGTAGAGGAAAGCGAAAAAGCATTGAAGAGAAAGTTCGCGTATGAAGAAAAGAGAGATTTAATGTTGGATTGTATCTTTGGAGTAGATTTGGATAGGAGAGCAGTCGCAATCGCTAAGCTAAATTTGTCTGTGAAAATGGCTGAAAGAGGGAAAAAGTTGCCAATGTTGAATGAGAATATCCGCCACGGGAATAGCCTGATTGATAATAAAGAAGTTGCCCGGTGGACTGCTTTTGTTTGGGAAGAAGAATTTAAAGAAATCATGGGCAAGGGCGGTTTTGATGTGGTGGTGGGGAATCCGCCTTGGGGAGCTGATTTGAATGAAAAAGAAAAAGATTATCTAATAAAGAGATATGCCACTGTTCCATCAAAAACCAAAGATACTTATTTCTACTTTATTATTAAAGCTCTTGAAATTCTTAGAGAAGGGGGAGATTTCAGTTTTATAATTCCAAACACATGGTTACTAATTAATAACACAGAAGATTTTAGAAAAAATATACTAAATTATAATCTCAAAGAAATCATTGATTTTGGGGATGCTGTTTTTGGAGAAGCAACTGTTGAAAGTTCAATTATAATATTAAAAAAAGAAACAAGTAAGAACAGAGCTTGTAAAGTAAAGAGATTTAAAAGAGGAGTAAAATTATTTGAGCATTTAATACCAATCGATGTTTGGTTAAATCAACCTTATTGTAAAATAATTATTGATTTAGATTCTAAAACAAATGCTTTTATGGAGAGACTCAAGAAGAACAGCAAACTATTCTTCGAATATGCCGATATTATTTGGGGTATAAAACCCTATCAAATAGGTTATGGTACACCACCGCAAACAAAAGAAGTCTTAGAAAAGAGAATATACCATTCTACTGAAAGAAAAGGTAAAGAATGGAAGCCCCTATTGGTTGGGAAAGATGTAGATAAGTACCAACTAAAGTTTCCCAATAATCAGTATATTAAATATGGAGAATGGTTGATGTATCCCTCTAACGAAAAATTCATGTTAGAGCCCAAGATAATTATCAGACAAACTAGTGATAAAATTCGTGCCTGTTATGATGATAATAGCTATTACTGTCAAAACTCCCTTTTCATTGTACACTCCGATAAAATCAATTTAAAGTTTTTATTAGCACTACTAAATTCTCAACTATTTGAATATCTTTATTATTTATCAAACCCTCAAAAAGGAAAAGTATTTGCTGAAATTAAACCCAGTGCAATAAAGAACTTGCCCCTCAAAATAGGAACTGAAAAAGAGCAACAGCCGCTTATAAATCTTGTCGAGCGTATGCTCTCCCTCAACAAACGTTTAAATGAACTCAAAGACAAATCCACTTATGAGAAATCCAAGATTGAAACAGAAATCAAGAAAACTGACAAAGAAATAGACGAATTAGTTTACAAAATCTACGGCATTACCGAAGAAGAAAAGGAGATAATCAAAGAAAGTTTAAAATAGGATAAGGTGATACAAAATGGAAAGAGCTATCCGGGCAATTATGGGTGCAGTTGCGGGGATTTTTATCCTCTTTGCACTAATTCAAGCATTGTTTGCGATTCCAAGTATGCGGGAGTTGACACTAAAATTTATTAGCGAGATGTATGCTGGACTAATAATTGGTGCGTTAGTTTTTATTATAGTTGGAGTAACAATTTTATACTTTGCTATAAAAAACAGGTGAAAATGGAACTGTTTCAAAACGTCTTCTCTTGGATCAAGAAGAATTCCAGATTTTTGATTAGTTTGGCAGATCAGTCAGAGAAAGATATTAAGAAAGGGCAGAGGTTTACTGGAGTAGTACGCGCGTTATTGGTATTGTTATTGTTCATAATTATGTCATCTCTAGTGATGTGGTTAATATGGGTGATATTCTCTACTCTTGGACTCTTTATGAAAATAATTGCAGGAATTTTAATTCTGTTTATACTTTTGTTGATTGGTATAATTATCTACATTTTTGTTAGTGTGTTAAAAACTAAGAAAAGGAAACCTCAATAATTCCCTAACGCCATCGTCTCCTTTCGAACTTCCCAAGTTGGCTCTAAATTCTTAATATCCAGCCCTGCTTGGAAACATCTGGCGCTTTTAGCATTAAAATCGATTATAACACTTCCCGGCTTAAATATTTTGGGCTCTTCCGTTTTTTCAGCAAATCGATGTATGCGTGCTACTTCACTTTTGCTCAATCTGTCTCTTAGAAGATCTTTAACTACATATTTCGGCACTTTCAACACTTTCAGCCCATTTTCCTCTTTCACATATAAGTTTACATCCATCTTAACTAAGAAATAGAGGCTGCTTTTTATACTTTATGGTATTGCAAAATACAACCACTAAATATTTATACTTCTGCTTTATTTGGCTTGATTATGATTGCATGATTAAACCTCGCGGTTTTTATACTCCACGCATTTAGCATGAAATATAAAAACTTGGAGGTGATGTCAAATGACATCTAACGCAATCAAAACATACGTAGGATTGGACGTACATAAAAAGTTTGTGTATGG